>NZ_JBYLFS010000002.1:0-40799 GCF_057748195.1 Miniimonas sp. S16
ACCGTGAACCCGAACGCCGCCAGGGCCCGCTTCGCGTGACCCGCGCTCTCGTCGACGATCTCCGCGGAGTAGTTCTGCCGCGACGCGTTGGACCACTTGATCCCCCCGATGAGCGCCTGCCCACCCGTGTAGAGCAGCGCGATACCCCAGATCCCACCCAGGATCAGCGTCAGCATCGCGTTGAACTCCGCACCGAACACCGAGATGTTCGGCGAGACGCCGTCGAACGGGTTCGTCACCGCACCAGCAGCCAGAATCGTCGTCGTGTTCATCGTGAGCCCTCCCAGGCGTCGTAGGTGTCCAGTCGAGAAGTGATCGCGGCCGCAGCCGCCAGGAATGCGCGCCGAGTCGCCGGCGCGAGCCGGCCGTAGCGCAGCTCACCCCGCTCGGCGATGTGCGGGTCGAACGGGACGTCGACCACGGCCGCGCAGGTCCGCGTGAACCACTCGCGCCACTCCGCGCACTTGTCCGCCGCCGCGCGACCACGTCCATCGCTCGTCACGACCACGACAGCCTTCTGCACCAGATCGCCGTGCCCGCTGCGCCGCAGTTGGTCGATCAGCCGGCCCGCGCTCTCCACGCTGTCCTGCGCCCACTGCACCGGGATCACCAGCAGATCCGCATGCCGGGTCGCGGCGAGGAAGTTCGCCGCGCGCGGGTTGTTCCCGGAATCCACGACGATCAGCGGGTAGAACCGGGTCACGACATCGTGGATCCGCTCGAACTCCGCCTCACCGACCTGAGCCATCCTCGCTGGGTCCTCATCCGAGGCCAGGACATCGAAGTGCCCGTCCGGCTGCGGCCTCACATACGCGCCCAACTCACCACGACGCCCCCCATGGGACTCGAAGCGCTCCAGCTCGCCCAGGAGGTCCAGCACCGTCGTCGGGAACCGACCCTCCGCCGTGCGGATACCCAACGTGCCGAGGGTCTCGTTGTTGTCCCACGCCAACACCCCACCGCCACGGACCTCACCGAACGTCGCCGCGAGCAGCGCCACCAGGATCGTCTTGCCGGAGCCGCCCTTCGCGTTCCCGACGAGGATTGTGCGGGGGCGTGACCACTGTGACCCGACCAGGGTGCGGTGCTCGACCTCGCGGATCTCCTCGACCGGGGCTCCGAGCCGGATCAGGCCACCCGTGGCCACGCGTAGCGTGCGCCGCCACCCATGCGTCGCGAGCATCCTCGCGGGGCGGCCCGGCGGCGTGACGTGAAGGTCCGCCGCCGTCCCCGTGTACTGGCGAGGACCCGACGGCGGGGTCGGCCGGCTCGCGCCGGCGGCGCCGGGAGGAGCCCACGCCGACACAGGGATGCCCCGCGGGGGTGTCGGATCAGCCGGACCGTACGCCTCCCCCGCACCCTCGACAGGCACTCCCCGCGCCGGGACCTGTGGCGTCGGGTCCGGGCCAGCCGGCTCGGCTCCACGCGGGACCCGCGGACGGTCCCGCCGGGCCCGCAGTTCCTCGATCGAGGTCGGCGCCGTCGGCTCGGCCGACAGGTCCACGGGAGGCGTCTGCCCATACCCCGCACCAGCCCAGCGGTGATCACTCATGACTGCCACTCCCCCTGCACGCCGAGGCGTCCGACGCACTCCGAACCGTCGATTCTGACCACGCGAACCACCACACCACTAGCACCAAAAGTCGACACTTTGTGTTCCTTCCGGTCAGGGCCAGCGGCGCAGGAGAGAGCCGGTCACGGCGTAGCCGCACACTGTGGCACTCGGTACTATAGTGTCCAAGTACGACAAAGCAACTGGGGGTCGGGATGATGTGCGGATGCCTGCACTCATCACCCCACCTGACATGCCGGGAGAGGTAGTGGCGGCGATCGAGACTATGGGGAACCGCGCGAGGACTGAGATCCTGCGGATTCTGCTCACAGAGGGCGCCATGACGCGCACGCAGATCGCGACTCGCCTAGCGGCCGAGGGTGCCGATGTCCCGCTGAGGATGGTGCTCCGCCACCTGAATGCGATGGAGGAGCAGGGGCTCGTCGTCTGTGATGTCCCGCGCGAGGTCCGGCACGGACGGACGCCAGCGTGGAGCGCGAACCCAGACCGTCCGCAGCAGCTGGCGGAGCAGTGGCTCGGCTACCTCCGGAGTGCACGCGAAGCGGACTCGTCGAGTCCGGAGTAGGGGTGGTCATGCGGCAGGGGTGCCTGGGTCTGGTCGTGGGTGTGCTGCTCATCGCGGGCTGCTCGCCGAGCGGGACGGGTGGTGACACCACACCGTCGACGCCGTCCGCGTCGGCGAGCGCGAGCGCGCCGGCCTCGCCCGCATCGCCGGAGGTGGTGACGCCGGGTGAGCCGCAGGATGACTCGGTCGCGTCCCCGGATGGTGGTGTGCCCGTGTGGGACGACTCCGCGCGCTCGTCCGCAGCCACCGCGGCCGTAGCCGTGATGGGCGCGTTCGCTCGACCCGATCTGGGCTATGAGGAGTGGTGGGCCGGGCTGGAGCCGCTACTGTCTCCCGCGGCCGCGGAGGTCTACGCCTCGGTCGACCCCGTCAACGTCCCCGCCCGCACGGTGACAGGTGCGGCTGTGGTGGTGGATGAGTCCTCCCCCTACGTCGCTTTCGTCCAAGTCCCCACCGACGCCGGCACCTACACGGTCCTCCTCTCACGCGAGTCCGCGGCGACGGCATGGCTCGGGGAGCGGATCACCCCACCCGAGGCGGCAAGCGGATGAAGGCCGCCGGCGCACTGGCCGGCGCCACAGCCGTCATCCTCGGCCTCGGCGCCGTCGTGGTCGGCGTTGTCCTCGCCGACGACGGCCAGGACGCCACGCTGCCCGCGTGCACACCCTCGACCGGGAGCGTGCAGGTCGACACCACCACCCTCCCACCCGTGGGCACCTGGAGCACCGAGCAGGTCACCAACGCGGCGCTCGTCATCAACGCCGGCCAAGCCCTGGGGATCTCCGCCCGCGGACAGCAGATCGCCGTCATGACCGCGATCGGTGAGAGCTCACTACGCGTCCTGGACCACGGCGACGGCCCCGGCCCCGACAGCCGCGGCCTGTTCCAGCAGCGCGACAACGGCGCGTGGGGCACCTACGCCGACCGCATGAACCCCACCATCAGCGCGACGAACTTCTACAAGGCTCTCCTCGAGGTCGAGGGGTGGGAGACGCTCGAGCCGACGATCGCCGCGCACAAGGTCCAGCGCAACGCCGATCCCTACCACTACGAGAAGTCCTGGGCGGCTGCTGGGGAGCTGCTCGTGCAGCTCGCCGGGTTCGACGTCGACAGCGAGTCCTGCACCACCCAGGCCGGCGTCATCAGCGCCGACGGCTGGACCCACCCCCTGCCAGGGTTCCGCAGAATCTGGCACAACTACGGCGTCTGGCGAGGCACCTACGCCCACGCCGGCGAGGACCTCGCCGCGCCCGCCGGCACACCGATCTACGCCGCAGCAAACGGGCTCGTCACCCGCTCCTCCTGCACACCCTTCCAGGGCCGCTCCCCCTGCAACATCATCATCGACCACGGGACGGACCCCACCACCGGGAAACGGCTGGAGACCTGGTACGTCCACATGTACCCGACCGGTGTCCACGCCCAAGTCGGAGACCACGTGAGCGTCGGACAGCACATCGCCGACGTCGGCTCCAACGGCAACTCGACGGGGCCGCACCTACACCTCGAGGTCCACCTCGACGGCGAGACCGTCGACCCCGTCACGTTCTTCGCCACCCGCGGGGTCGACCTGTCCAGGACGCCCACCGCCCCCACCATCAGCGCCGCAGCGGGTCAGGCCCTGACCTGGGCCCGCACCCAGCTCGGCATGCCCTACGCCCTCGGCGCCACCGGCCCCAACAGTTACGACTGCTCCGGGCTCACACTGCGCGCCTACGAAGCCGCCGGCATCACCCTGCCCCGCACCAGCCGTGAGCAGTACACCGCGACCACCCGCATCAACCGCGCCGACCTCCAGCCCGGCGACCTCATCTTCTGGAGCAACGACGCCACCCCCGCCGGGATCTACCACGTCGCGATCTACGCCGGGAAAGACGCCGCCGGCGCCGACCGCATCGTCCAAGCCCCCGCCCCCGGTACGACCGTCGAGGAAATCGGCCTCTGGTCCACCAACCTTTACGGCTACGGCCGCGTCACCCACTGACCCAGCGGACGCCATGTCGCACGCCGCTGATAGACCCAGCAGCACCAGCACGCACCGAGGAGGTGGAGCCCAGTGAAAGAGACCGTCACACGAGTGGTGCGGTATCGCGTCGACGTGAACGCGTTGACGCCCACGCAGGCGCAGCTGCTCGACCGGCACGCCGGAACGGCGCGGCAGGCGTGGAACTGGGCCACCGCACGGTGGCTGGACTGGCAGGCCAGCATCGAGCACACCGTGTGGGCACAAGCCGCCCACGCCGTCGGCCTGGACCACGCCACCACCACGACACGCCTCGGTGACGCGCTCCTCGCCGCCCGAGCACTCCTCCGCGGCCACGAGCCCGAGCAGCGGGCCTGGCAAAGCACCGCCTACACCACCGCACGAGCCACCCACGGCCACCACGCGACCTTCGAGGACGCCTACACCCTCGCCCACCTCTACCGACTCACCGCCGCCCAGCCCCACGACCCCACCAGCCCCGACGGCCTCGAGCGGCTGCACTGGTGGGCCGCCCAGGGCACAAGCTCCGGCCTGCCCCGCACCCAGCAGCACGGCGTCTCGACCTTCGCCTACCAGACCGCCCTCGCCGACTTCGCCAAAACGGCCCAGGCGTACTGGGCGCGGCCCCGCTACTCACCCCGCACCGGGCGACGCCTCGGCGCACCCCGGTTCAAACGCCGCGGCGAGCACGACGCCTTCGCCATCATGAACCTCACCACGACCGCGTCAGGGCCGTGGAAGTGCATCCTCGACGGGCACCGGCTCCTCGTACCGAACCTCGGCAGCCTCCGCCTCACCCGGAACACGCGTGAGCTGCGGCGCCTCATCCAACGCGGGGGACGCCCCACCTCGGTCAGGTTCACCCGCACCGGTGGACGGTGGCACCTCGCGGTCAACGTCTCGTTCGAGGCAACCAACCCCGCCGTCCTCCCACCGCCCCGCCCGAACCGAGTCCAGATCGCCGGAGGCGCCGTCGGCGTCGACCTCGGCATCACCCACCTCGCCACGCTCTCGACCGGGACCCACATCCCCAACCCCCGACACCTCACCGCTGCGGCCGCCCGACTCGAGAACCTCCAGCAGCGACGCGACCGGCAGCACCGGGCCGCCTCCCCCACCTGCTTCACCCCCGACGGCACCCACAAGCGGGGCCGCTGCACCTGGGGCCGCGCCGACGGTGCACCCCTGTCTCGGCGAGCGCGGACCACCCAAGCCCAGATCACCCGCCTGCACGCCCTCCTCGCCACCCAGCGCGCCTCGACCCTGCACCAGCTCACCAAACACCTCGCCACACGCCACGAACGCGTCGCGATCGAGAACCTCAACCCCGCCAGCATGACCCGACGGCCCTACCCCAAACCCGACCCCGCGCAGCCCGGCGCCTACCTCCCCAACCAGCGACGCGCCAAGGCCGGCCTCAACCGGGCCCTGCTCGACGCCGGGTTCGGGGAGTTCCGCCGCCAGCTCACCTACAAAACGACCCGCTACGGATCGACCCTCACCCTCGTCCCCCCAGCCGGGACCAGCCAAACCTGCCACCACTGCGGACACCGAGCACCCCAGAACCGCGAAACCCAAGCGGACTTCGTGTGCGTCTCCTGCGGCCACGTGGCCAACGCCGACATCAACGCGGCGTGCAACATCCGCGACCACCACGTCGCAGCGCCTACGGAGAGCCAGCACCCAGCTGGCGCGGGCGCGGCCACACACCACCCACCAGTGGCAGTAGCCGAACAGACCCCACCAGGGGTCAACGAGACCCGCAAGGGATCTCCCGTCCAACACACGCGCACAGCCGACCCCGCCCGCGTCCCAGCATGACCACCCACGCAGGCCAACCAGCCCCGGCCCCACGTACACGGACGGTCCGCAGCGAGTCTCGACCAGCCACTCCGCGCCGTCCCCGGCCCCACGCGCACACGGACGGTCCCACGCCGATGGTGGCGCTGCTCGCGGCGGCCATCCCGGCTGTCGCCGACACCCGGCCCCACGCGCACACGGACGGTCCCGCGGCCGCCTGCAGACGCAGGTCCGGCGCCATCCCGGCCCCACGCGCACACGGACGGTCCGGTTTGCCGGCCTCGGACGTCGGGCTCATCAGCCCCGGCCCCACGCGCACACGGACGGTCCCCTGGCCATCCAGGACGAGACGCAGGCACTTGCCCCGGCCCCACGCGCACACGGACGGTCCGGACCGGCCCCATCTACGAACTCTCGAACTCGCCCGGCCCCACGCGCACACGGGCGGTCCGCCCGCGACGCCCAGCGCAACTTCGAGGAGGCGCCCGGCCCCACGCGCACACGGGCGGTCCGGTCCGCCGACACGCCGGGGCGTCGTCCCTACCGTTCCAATCTGATTATGGGAGGGTCTACGCATGGCACAGCCGCACAAGGGTGACCGTCTCCTGATCCAGACGCGCGTTCCTCGCGCGCTAGGGCTAGAAGTCCAGTCCCGCGCGCGTGCTCTCGGCATGCCGGCGAGCGAGTACCTCGCACAGCTGGTGTCCGAGCACCTGTCCAGCACTGATCTGCCCGAGCGGGCTGACGGTGAACTCCTCAGCCGTAGAGAGGTGGCCACCCTCAGCAAGTCCGCATAAACAGGAGGGCCGGCCCCGTAGGGCCGGCCCTGCCGGAGTCTTACTTCTCCCCCTCGAACCCGCATCTTGCTTGGCGGCATCCGGGTTCGAGGCCACCCCGTCCTACCCATTTCCATGACCAGAAGGAGTCTCCTCATCGTAGCAACCTCTGATCGCATGTCGCCAGATGGTGTGGTGACGGCGCGTCGTGTCCCCGTGTCGGTGGTGGAGGCGGCGCGGGGCCTTGACTTGCTGCTGTTCGAGCGGTCGGGGTGGTTCGCGATCGACGCGTCGAACGTGCGGGTGCCGGGGGTGCGGCCGGGTTCGTTGGACGCGGCACTGGCACTGGTGGGTTCGGGTGCGGTCGTCTCGGTGGTGGGACGGTTGCGCCCCGAGGTCGCCGGTATCGATGTGGACGCGGCTGGTGAGCTCGGCGCGATCGTGGTGGAGACGCTCACCGGGTGGTGCCGCTCTCGTGGGCTGTGGCACCTCGTGCGAGCCTCGGGCGGCGGCCCGGGCAGGGCGCATGTCCTGGTGGTGCCGGGTGTGCACCGCGACGCGCTGGTGGGTCTGGTGGAGCAGCTGCGCGGCGAGCTCGGGTTGAGCCACACGAAGGTCGACGTGCGCGATCGCCTTCGCCCCTTGTCCGCCCCTCACCGCCGTACCGGTGTGACGGCGCCTCTGGAGGCCGCTCCCACCGCTCTGGCGGACCTCCACGCCGTCCTGGACCTGCTCGCCTCCCCCACAGCCGCGGGAGGCAGGCCAGCACGCCCGTCGACGACGTCGACGAGGCGGCCGCGTGCGGGGCTCGTGCCGGCTGTTGCGATGCGCCGGCGCCGGCGCGACCTTCCGCCGGCGTGGGCCCGGTACCTGGCCGAGGGGCAGCGGCCGGTCGACGCCGAGGGTGAGGACCGCTCGGGTGTGGAGCTCGCGGCCACGTTCCAACTCGTGATCGCCGGCTACGAGGAGCCGGCCGCGTGGGAGGCGATCACCCGTGCGCACCCGGACGCGTTCACCAAGAGCCGCAGCCTGGGCCGGTCGTGGTGGTGGTACCTGTGGAACGCGGCCGTGGAGTCGGCGGACACGTGGCGCACCGAGCACCTCACGCCCCCGACCCCGCGCAGCACACAGGCGTCGCTGGAGGTCCTCCGCGACGCGTCCACCGCGGTGATGCGCGACGGCTCACAGGCGTCGGGGTGGCCACGCCCGACGCGTCCGGCGGCCAAGCACGACGCCTCCAGCACTCTCCCTCCGAGCGCCGTCGCCGTCGACGAGGAGGCGCAGCGGGCCCGGGCGGTCATCGCGCAGGTGCGCGGTGTCGTGGCCGGCACGTGGCGGTCCTGGCCGCGCAGGACGCGGCACGCCGACCTCGAGCTCGTCCAGGTCGTCCTGGACCGCATGGACAGGGTCGGCTCAACCGCTGTGGCGATCCCGCAGCGTGACCTCGTGCTGGACACCACGCTTCGCTCCCGCGCGACCGTCGTGGCAGCGCTGCGCCGCCTCACCACCGTCGGGGTCTGGCGTGTCCTGAGCACCTACCAGCCAGGGACGACCGACACCGCCAACACCATCGCACTCGAACCTGCGCAGGAGATGGTGGGTAGGGCTGTGCCACAACTTGGTCCATCTAGCGTTTCACTCCCCCTCGCACCCCCCCTGCCCCTCCGGCTCCGGCGTGCCCTCCCAAGTCCGACCCACGCCCACGTGGCTGCCACACTGGCCTCCCTCACCACCCCACCCGCTGCCGCTGGGGTACCGGTGGAGGTGCTGGCGGACCTGGCTGGGCTGCTGCCCGACGGCGCCGGGGAGGCCACCCTGAGTCAGCTGCGCACCCTCCGGGGCTACCTCGACACCCTCGCGAGCCTGGGTCTAGCCACCGTGGATCTGGCCGGAGGCTGGCGAGCCGTCGACCACGAGGACGAGGCCGGCCATGATGCGCGCGCCGAGCTCGAGCTGCGCGGCGAACAGCTGCACCACGCCGTCGCGCGCGAGGTTTCGGCCGAGCGTGCCGCGTTCCGTGCCCGACTCGACCCGGCGACCCGACGCGCAGCCTGGGAGAGTCAGCGGGCCGCGGCCATCGCCCGCGACCGCAAGCGCGACCTCGCCCGGCACAAGCAGTGGCGCGAGCAGCACCCCGACGAGCTAGCCCAGTGGCAGGAGGCCGGCAGATCCCGCTACGCCGCCATGTCGATCCAGGAGCAGGCCCGGACCCGGCACAGGCTCGCGACCCGACGCGCCGCGGACGGCGTGAGCGAGCAGGACCGCTACGACGCCTGGGTGGCCGCGATCGGACCCCACGAGCTCGCGACCCGATCAGTCGAGCGAGCAGCAGCGTTCGACGCGCTGCCCGGACCAGCCCAACGAGCCCGGGCGATGATGTGGGCCACCCACCGCGCCGCCTGGCCCCTGACCACTCCCCGGCCCCGGCGACCCGTCGACCCGCCACCACCCGAGGTCGACGACCTCCCCGAAGCCTCACTCCTGCGGCGGCCCGTGCCACTGCTCGACGACGCGGCACTCACATTCACGCCCCGAGTCCGGCGAACGCGACGCATCGGCAGGTGACGCCTGGCTACCGCCGACTCCGCAGTGTGCCCACACTGCGGAGCGACATCGATTGCCTCGAGGAACGCCGGCCGGGACCGGGCGGTCTTCCAGCCTCGGACTAGTAGCGGGTCAGGTCCCGACTGCGCTGGAAGGCTGCCTCGTTAAGACGCGTGTTCCACACCGGACGACTGCGATCAGTGGGATGCACGCGATAGCCAACCTTCGTGCGCTCGTCGAACCAGCAGCACGTCTCGACCTTGGCGTGCCCTTGATCGCGGACCTCGTCGAGCGCTGGAGCGAGGTCGGAGTCAGACGACGCGAGAATCACAAGGTCCGTGGCTGGGTCCTGGGCCTC
This sequence comes from Miniimonas sp. S16, assembly GCF_057748195.1. NCBI lineage: Bacteria > Bacillati > Actinomycetota > Actinomycetes > Micrococcales > Beutenbergiaceae > Miniimonas > Miniimonas sp. S16. The sequence goes on from NZ_JBYLFS010000002.1 coordinate 9,601, forward strand.
GCGAACCAACGCGAGGGCGCAGAGCACGTCAACGCCCTTCTCCTTCACTCCGAGCACGATCTTCCTGCCCTGAGCGTCTGACGCTGGGCGGCCGTCCGGGCCGCGCTCGTACTCGTACTTCAGGGGCCGCAGCGTCACGCGCACACGCTGGTCACGCTGCCACCGGTCCTGTTGGGCCAGGTTCCGTGAGTAGCCGGCCGGGTCATGCTCTGGGGCGGGAAGCCCGCGGTACACCAGCACTCGACGGAGCACCGCACGGTCATGACCAGGCCTCTGCGCCGCGTTCCGTGCATCGATCAGCGTCCGCGCGAACAACAGTGGATCGACCAACGTCTCGTGCTTGGGGAGATACTTGGTCCCGGCGAACAGGCCGTGCCCGGTCAGGTGGACGTTCTGGTAGTCCACGACGACCACCGCGCGCAAGTCCGGCACAGACACCCCCTCGCTACAGACGAAAAGCCCCACCAGTCCCGAAGGACGGTGGGGAACTAGGCCTCCAGTCTAGCCGAGCCGTACGGACGCGTCTAACGCACGTGGCACCGATCGCACCAAATGATGCGCCCGCGATCAGCGCACGCCACATCGACCGTTGGGCCGCCCCTTGTCCTCGTCGTCGAGCACCCAGCTCGACGTGCAGGACAAGACTCCACATGACGCACTCCAATCACTAGTCATACTAGTGGCGGGCGCATCGCTAGTGATGCACGACGCACTAGTTGTGCAAGTGATCCAGACATGAGACCCTTTCGCTAGTCACCACCGATTCACTAGTGATCGGCGGCGTGCTGTCTCGACTAGTCGGACTAGTGAATGGAGTTGGTGATGGTGGACGTGGTGGACCGTACGCAGTTGGAGCGGGTGGTGGCGGTCATCAACGGGAAGGGAGGCGTGGGCAAGACGACGCTCGTGGCGAACGTCGCCGGGCTGCTCGCACGCTCGGGGTACCGGGTCCTCGCGGTGGACGTCGACCCGCAGGGCAACCTCGGGCTCGACCTCGGGTTCGCCGACACCGAGCGGGACGACGCCGGCAGGAGCCTGACCTCGGCACTGCTGGGCCTGGGGGGAGTGGAGATCCTCCGCGACGTGCGTGAGGGTCTGGACGTGATCGTGGGCGGATCGGCCCTGCACCACGCCGCGGCCGCATTGGCCTCCTCCAACCGGGGCGAACCGCGCGATGCGCTGGCGCGTGTGCTGGCGCCGATCGCGGGGGAGTACGACCTGGTGGTCGTGGACTGCCCCCCGGGCAACGAGTCGCTCCAGACGGCGGCGATCGCCGCCGCCCGCTGGGCGATCGTGCCGGCCAAGGCCGACGAGGGCACCGCGCGGGGCCTGACGGAGATCGCGCACCGCCTGGAGAACGTCCTGGACATCAACCCCGACCTGGACCTCCTCGGCGTGGCACTGTTCGACGTCGAGAAGAGCGCGACCCGGGTCGAGGAGTCCGCACGGCGGATGATCGCCGAGACGGTCGGCAGCGAGGACGCCGTGTTCACCGCCTCGATCCGGCACTCCATCGCCGTCGCGCAGCAGGTACGCCAGCGAGGCGTCCTGGTGCACGAGCTCGACGAGACCGGGCGCGGCGAGCCCGAGTTCTGGAAGATCCTGCGCGGCGAGGCCGAGGCGGGGGAGCGGACCACCCGCACCGCCGCCACCGTGGCCGACGACCTGCACGCCCTGACCACCGAGATCGTGGCCCGCCTCACCGAACGAGAGACCAAGCAGCACACCCAGGAGGCGACAGCATGAGCACCACACCACCGGACCGCAGCATCGCCGGCCTCGCACCCCGCACCCGCCGCACACCCGCCGCAGCCTCGCTCCTGCGCGAGAACCGACCCGACCCCGCACCAGCACCCGCCGCAGCGGATGCGTCGAGCGACGTGCCGGCAGCCGGCCTCGAGCAGACTCGTGAGGAGCGTCCCGCATCGACGGCCCGCGCGCAGATCTCCGTCGTCGTCGCGCCCGAGCTGCGCGACCGCGCCCGCGCAGCGTTCCGTGCCGCGTCCTACTTCGAGCACGTCGGCTCATTCGCCGAGTTCGTCGCCGGCGCGATCGAGGCAGAGATCACCCGGATCGAGCGCGAGCACAACGCAGGGCTGCCGCTGGAGCCGGTCCGTGAGAACCTGCCCGCAGGACGAGCCGGAAGCCGCTAGGGAGCGACGATGAGCGAACCGAAGAAGCCGAGCGAGATCCCCGGCACGATCGAGCACGGCCTCGCGCAGCTGCTCGAGCAAGAACGCGCTCTCCCCGCCCCGCGGGAGCCGCGACCTGACCCCGAGGTCTGGATCAACGCCGTCGCGGACGCCGACGACCAGAGCACGTGACCTTCGACTTCGGACCCGCGCCACGCACCAGAGGCGAAGCCGTCGCGACCCAACCCCGCATCCTCGGCTTCTACCCCGGCCCCGAGCGCTGCGGCTGGCTCGCGACACGTGGTGGCCGAGTAGTCGCCGTCGGTACCGCGATGCTCGACTACGTCGACCGGCCAGCCTTCGTGGACCGGTTCACCAGCGAACTGCGCGACACCGACGTCGACGTGCTCGTAGTCACCGGCCCACCCGACACCGTCGACCAGCTCGCTACCTTCGCCGAGGCCGCCGTCGCGGCAGGTACGGCCGTGGATCTCGTCGAGGTCCACGGCGCCGAGCACCGCAGAGTGCGCCCCGGACACGACCCCGGGCCCTGGCGGGCGACCCCGCCACCACCCCTGCACATCCTCGCCGCCGGCTACCCCGAGCCCGCACTCACCTGGACCGCACTCACCGAACGCTACGAACTCGCCACCGGCCCCGGAGTCGTCGAGGACGCCCCCCGCCTCACCCACACCCAGAAGGCCACCCTGGACCGTCTCACGCCCCGCACGCGCCACAACCTGGCCCTGCGCACCCTGGACATCCTCGGCGCCACCAGAGGACCACTGGACGGCATCGAGGTGGCTCGCCTGGCCTACCTGCTCACCGACCCCATCGTGCGCAGCAGCCTGGCCCACGAGTGCGTCCAGGACCGCGGACGCGTCGACACCATGGTCCAAGCCCACCGCGTCGCCCACATCGAGGACGGCGCCGCCCTGCGCTCAGCCACAGCCGCCCTGGTCTACGCCACCTCACCGACCCCGACCCTCGCGGACTGGATCGCCGAAGCCTCCGGCAACGAGGAGCTCTCCGAACAAGTTCGACAGCTCATCCAGCACGCCACGCCCTCGACCCAGGTCCGCGCGATCGTGCAGGACCCCGCCGCGATGGCGTCACTCGCGGCCGCGGACGACGCCTGGATCGGCGCCACCCTCACGCCCCTACCCGACCGCGTGCGCGACCTCGCCGCGCAGCTCGACCCACCACGCGGCCCAGAGCCGCCACGCCTGCCACCGCCGAACCCCGGCCCAACGATCACGCCCTGACCCAGTCCCCCGGGGAACCGACGCGACTGCGACGAAACGCTCGACGTCGCCTCACGCCACGGAGGGTTCCGCGGCTGCTCACCAGCCTCACGCCGTGGACCGCGGGTCCGTCGAGGACCACGCTTCGTCGACGCGACCCATCGCGACCGCCGTCGGCCAGACGAGCCCGCGCGGCCCCCCGAGCCTGCCTGCTCCGCCGGCTCGAAACACCCAACAGTCACAGGGTTGTTTTCGTTACGTCCGGGTTGATACGATAACGGTATGACGGAACGAAACGAAACAGAACGAATCGCAACGCGCACGTGCCGGTTCCCGGGTTGTACCCGGCCGGCGGAGGAGGGCGACGGGCGGGGGCGACCGCCGGCGTACTGCGACGACCCGTCGCACACCCGCGCCGCCGCGTTCCGTGCTCGGCGCGACGCCGCGGCCGGCGGCGACGCCGACACCACCACCGCGGCGTCGGAGGAGCCCGTCACGTTCGCGCGAGTGCGGGCCGGCCTGCTCGTCGAGCGTGTCGAGGCGGCCGTCGCGGCCCTGGCGACGATGACCACCGAGGTCGTGACCGAGCTGCGCACGCTGGGCGACGTCGAGGCCGTCGAGGTCGAGCTCGAGAGCGTCTCCGCATCAGCCGAGCAGCGGGCCGCCGAGGCCCGGGCACTCGCCGCGGAGGCCGAGACCCGCCGCCGGCGTGCAGAGGCCGCTGCGGGGGAGGCAGAGCAGCTGCGCGACGAAGCCGAGGCAGCCGCGGAGGAGGCCCTGTCGGCAGAGACGCAGGCGCGTGAAGCGGCCCAAGCGGCCGAGCGCATCGCGACCAGGGCCCAGGAGGAAGCAGAGCGGCTGACCGCCCAGGTCGCCGAACTCCTCGAGGAGCGCGACACCGCGCTGACGCAGGCGCGCCAGGTGAGCGAGGCACTGTCCGCGGCACAGTCCGACGCCGAGCGCCTGGCCACCGACCTCGACCAGATGCGCGCCGCCCTGACCGAGCAGACCGCGGCCGCGGACACGCTGCGCGCGCAGGTTGACACCGAGACCGCGCGGGCCGCGCAGGCGGAGGCCAACGGCGTCGACCTGCGCCGCACGCTCGACGAGCGCGACCAGGCCCTGGCGGTGCTACAGGCCCAGGCCGTCGACCAGCGCACCGCCCTGGCGCAGGCGCAGGTGCGGATCGAGGAGACGGCCGCGCAACGCGACCAGCTGCGCGCCCAAGTCACCGAGCGCGACGAGCGCATCCACGGGCTCGAGAACGACCACGCCGGCGCACGCGCCGAGGTCGCCGCACTCACAGCCCAGCTGCACGCCGAGCAGGCCGCCGCCACGGCTGCGGCCGCCCTGGCCGAGCGCACCGCCACCGAGCGGGTCGCAGAGGTCCGCGCCCTGTACGAGGAGCGCATCACCGAGCTGCGCCAGCAGCAGGGCAAGAAGTCCTGATCCACCGCAGATACCAGGCAATCGAACCCTCTGCGGCGGGGTCGTTGTGTTGGAGACGAGCCCTCTGGGCGTGCTCACCAGCGCGCGGGTGATGAGTATCGAGGGCCACATGGGTGGACGGGGTGGTGTGAGCGGGTAGGAGTCGGGGTCCTCTCCAACCTCTCTCCCATACCTGCCACGTCTTTCTGGGAGGGGGGGTAATGATCGGCCGGTAGACGGCAATGTCGTAGTTGTAGGGATCGGCAGGCGCTGGGAGGTGAGGCGAGGGTGGATGATGCGCAGGCGTGGATGCGCGCCTTATGGGTGGAGCACTCGGCGGATATCTATCACTTTGTGCATCGTCGTGTTCCTGAGCTTGCCGAGGACGTCACGTCCGAGACATTCCTGACGGCCTGGCGACGTCGCGAGGACGTCCCGGCGGAACCTCGCGCGTGGCTGTTCGTGACGGCGCGGAACGTCCTGCTGACTCAGTCCAGAGGGCGGACGCGTCAAGACCAGTTGCTGGTCCGCGCCGCGACGCTCGCCGAGGAGGACCGTGTCGAGTCCGACGTGGCCGAGCAGGTCATCGAGCGAGCTGCGGAGAGGTTCGCATGGCTGTCTCTGTCCCCGAACGACCGTGAGGTCCTGATGCTCGTTGGCTGGGACGGTCTGAGCAACGCCGAGGCTGCGGCTGTCCTGGGTTGCACGCCAGCCACGTTCGCCGTCCGGCTCTACCGAGCTCGGCGCCATCTGCTCCGAGCTCGTGCGAGCTCACCGGACTACCCCATCACCCCACGCTCGGAAGGAGTTCCGAATGTCTCGTGACCGGCTCCCGCAGTGGTTCCTTGACAGTGACCCCGACCGGAACGTCGACCGTGACGCCCGCGAGGACGACGCCGCGCTGGTGGCGATCCTCAACTCCCCGCGTCTCACCCCCGCAGACGGTGCCGCGCGGCCCGCGGCGACTGGCTCCGCCCAGCGCGTGGCGGTCCTGCGCCGCGGCGCGTGGGGCGTGGCAGCTGCTCTAGTCGTTGGTGTCGTCGTCACGGTGGCCACCACGCTGGCCACGCCCACGCCGGCGTTCGCCGACTGGACCCCCTCACCGACCCCACCCACCACCGACCTCACGCAGCGGGCGATCGCGGCGTGCCCACTCCAGATCCCCGAGGTCCGGTCCAGCAACGACAGTGGCGGCGAGATCGTGATGCACGACGTCGAGCTCGTCACCATCGATGTGCGCGGCTCCCACGCCCACCTCATCGCCGCCAACGAGTACGGCTGGCTGGACTGCTTCGTCGGCCTCGCCAGCAACGGCGTCGACGTGATCGCTGCCGGCAACGCCGGGTTCAACCCCGCACAGCCGCTCGCGACGCCCGCGGCCACCGGGATCACGGTGGTGGCCAACGGCACGACCAGCTGGGCCGCCGAGGGGTCCGAGCCCGCCGGCTCCTACACCTCCGCCTACGGTCGCGCGGGATCGCAGGTCAGCGCCGTCACGCTGCTGACCACCACGGGCGACGCGATCCACGCCACCGTCACCAACGGCTGGTGGTCCGCCTGGCTCCCCGCCACGACCACCCTCCAGGACGTCGCAACGCTCACCATGACGAGCGGATCAACGAGCACCACAAATCTAAGCATTGCCGCTTTCGAGGGGTAATTACACACTCATTCCGATTGATTGCCGCTGATCGTGTGAGTAGGTTCACGAACCCCGCCGCAATAGGCGGAGATGAACCCCCACTCGAGCGATTGGATAGTGATGCGACACAGACAGCGATTCTTCGCAATGCTCGGTGTCCTCAGCGTGACGCTGATCGGAGCGGCAGTACCCGCCTTGGCGACGGATGAACCCGCCGCGAGCGCTGCGAGCGTCGGGGCCGCCGAGGACGAGAACCTTCCCGGCGTTCCGAAGAAGGGAGCTCCTCGCGCGGAGTGGGAGGAGTGGGTCGAGCGTGACCGCGCCTCCGTGGAGGCGATGGACTGGGCGGGGCAGTCTGCGGCCAAGGGCTGCACGCTCCTGGAGGTCAGCATCGTCGACGAGATCGATCCCGGCTACAACCTCTCGATGGGTGCCCCCGCCGACCTTGTGACCGTCCGGGTCGACCTGAACGAGACCTGCGAGGTCGCGGCCGGCTCGGCCGGCGCGCTCCTCGTCCCGACCATCGCGCCCATGTCGGTGCCCGCTGGTCCGCAGCAGTGCAACTCACAGACGCACGGCCCGGGAACCATCTGCATCTACAAGTCCGGTGGACGCGTCTACTCCTCGTGGAACTACAGAGGCAGCGGGGCGGTCACCGGGTACATGCGCATCTACATGATCGATACGGCGGCGATCGGTTGCCCGACGGGGACCACCTGGCACACCGGCCCGGCGCAAGCATGGAGCGCGAACACCACGAACACCACATCCAAGGCCCAGACCCAGAGCGCTGCCTACTCCGCTCACATCTGGAAGCACAACGGTGCCGCCTCCTACTCCGACTGGGGACAGACCTGCGCGCTTCTCTAGCCAACGAGAGACTCCTTCGCGAGGGCCAGTTCCCGGTCGGGGCTGGCCCTCGCACTGCTTCACACAGGTCCGTGCGGTCACGCGGACGCGTAGTCGCCGCTTCCTGGAGCCCGCCCTTGTCGGCGTCCTCGCCGGCTTCGTCTAGAGGCTCGCGCCACGCGCGTTCTAGGTGCGGGTGACGGCGTTGGCCCAGACCCAGGTGTGGCCTTGGCGGTCGTGCTGGTCGAGGTAGCGGACCTGCACCTGGCGGCTGGTCCATGCGATCGCCCAGCCCTGCACGAGCTGGTAGCGCGAGCGGTGGGAGTCGATCCATACGCGTACCGGGATCGGTGTCTCTGGTCGGGTCTGGCGTTGACCTTCGCGATCGGCTGCCGGCGCTTCCCGTGCGGCGTCGGCCATCGGAATCATCTCCTTCCCCGAGCACGGCCAATAGCGGGCGCGTCCTTCACCTGTCATGGGGCGAGGATGCTGCTCGGGTCAGACATCCCGAGCGTCTTGCACTTCCCTGTTCGTGATGTGCGTCGCGTAGGAGTGCTCAGTCGCTGCCCGGGTGGAGCCGGGTATCTGCTCACCAGAGCGGGTGCTGCCCGCGGTCTACCGGGAGCAGGCCGAGTTGTGCGACGTGCTCGACGTCGCCGCCGGCGCGCGCGGCGTTGCGCAGCTGTGTTGCTCGTTCCCGTGATCCTCGTGCGTCGCGCAGCGGACTGCCTGGGGTGTGTCGCCGCCATGCCCACTCGGCGCGGTTGCGTTCGTTCGTGGACGGGCTGAGGTGGCCGGGGCTCGGGTTCTGGCAGAGGGGTTCGTCGCAGCCGTGCGCGAGCGTCGGCGGCAGGGCTTCGACGCCGTGAGCGAGGGCGTAGCCGAAACGATGCGCGATGATGACGAACCCGTCCTCCACCCAGAAGCGGCCGTGGCCACGACCGGATACGGCACCGGTCCAGAACCAGCACTCGTTGGTGTTCGCGATGCTCACCTTGGCCCGGTAGCGCTCGACGACGCCGCCGTGAGTGAGCGCTCGGCGCAGGCGCTCACTCGGCGCGGGTGGGCTCGCCATTGTGCGCCGGGGATGCAGTCGGGAGGGTTGGCGCCTCGTGCGCTGATGCGAGCGAGCGCAGGCGCTTGACTTCGGCTGCGTCGATCTCCAGCAGTGCCTGGGCGTCGCGGGCGGAGAGTCCGCCATCGCTGATCAGGGCCGCGAGCTTGGTCGCGAGCTTCGCGTCGAAGGCGGCGAGATCGGCGCGGATCGCCTCACGCTGATCCACGAGGTCGAGGAAGTCGGCTGTGTGCTCATCGATGAGTTGATCGCGCTTGATCTGTTCAGCCTGGAGCGTCAGGCGACGCTCGCGCGCGCGCTCTCTGTTGGCAAGGTTCTTGCTGGTGCGTGCGGTGGCCATGGGGTGCTCCCTGCTGTCGATCGGTTGCAGCATGCGTTCGTCAGACTACCCGTCCCCATCCGATCGAGACCTAACACCAAACCGCCGGCGGCGCTCTGCCTAGCTCGTCCCGGGTGGCCGCTATGAGCGTACGGCGTCCAGCGGAGAGATGGGGCCTGCTGATGAGAGAACCGACGGCCGTGACGGACGTGGAGGAATCGTCGCTCGTGCGAGGAGCGAGGTTGGTGCTGACGTGGACGACGGCGCACGAGAGACGGCAGGCTGCGAGGAGAACCGCAATTCACAGAGAGAGCAGGACACACCTCTTGCACTACAGTGTGTGGCGCGCCCCGGCGCGTAGTTAGGAACCGTTCTCAGATACGGAATGGGGTCGACCTGTGGGTCCCGATCGCGCGGCACGCCGCTCGATCCGGCGCGCGGGCGCATTGGGAGAGACCGCGCGGGGGAGCGGGCGGTCGCGATGATGACCGTGCACGTGCTCCACGCTGGAGACGGCTACAGCTACCTCACCAAGCAGGTCGCCTCGGGGGATGTGACGCGCGCGCCGGGGCAGTCGCTCTCGGACTACTACCTCCAAAACGGCAACCCTCCTGGTGTCTGGGTCGGTGCCGGGCTGGAGGCTCTCGACGTCGCCGGGAGCGTCGAGGAGAAGCAGATGCAGGCGCTGTTCGGGGAGGGGCTGCACCCGGACGCCGAGGCGCAGATCGCCGCGACGATCGCGCAGGGCATGACACCGGCGCAGGCGCTCAAGGACGCCCGGCTCGGGCGCCGGTTCCCGGTGTTCAAGGACGTCGAGACCGATGAGTACCCGCAGCGCCTGGCCGCCGCCTACGCGGAGTTCGCCCTCTCGCATGACCGCTCACCGGAGGCAGGAGAGGAGCGCGACCAGCTGCGCTGGCAGGTCGCCACTCAGATCGTCACCGAGCGCAACGAAGGCCGTGCACCCGCTGAGGGAGACGTCGCGCACTACCTCGCCACCCGGGGTGCGGAGCAGCGCGCAGCGGTCGCCGGATATGACCTGGTGTTCACCCCGGTCAAGAGCGTGAGCACCCTCTGGGCGCTAGCCGATCCCGCGATCCGTGAGCAGATCAGCCAGGCACACGCGGCGTCGTGGCGCGCAGCCCTGGACTGGATCCAGAGCGAGGGCGCGCTCACGCGCGTGGGCGCCGGCGGGGTCGGGCAGATCGAAACCAAGGGCCTGGTCGCGGCCGCGTTCGACCACCTCGACTCCCGGACCGGGGACCCCAACCTGCACACGCACGTCGCGGTCTCGACCAAGGTGCAGGGCGCCGACGGTCAGTGGCGATCGCTGGACGGCCGCGTGATCCACGCGCTCGGCGTCGCTGCCTCCGAGCGGTACAACAGCCTCATCGAGGAGGAGTTGAAGGCGCGGCTCGGGGTCCGGTTCGTCGCCGAGGGACGCGAGGGCAAGCGACCCGTGCGCGAGATCGCCGGCGTGGACAAGGAGGTCCGTACCGCATTCTCACAGCGGCGCGATCAGGTCGAGGCGGCCTACACGGCTCTGCTCGCGGAGTACCGCAAGCAGCACGGCCGGGAGGCGCCGCGCGCGGTCCAGTTCAAGCTCGCCCAGCAGGCCACGCTCGAAACCCGGCAGGCCAAGGAGGGTGGTGTCGGGCTGGCTCAACGGCTCCCGCAGTGGCGTGCCACGGCCGAGCGCGTTCTCGGTGGCCGCGATGGTGTCGAGGCGATGGTGACCCGCGCCCTGGCCGGGGATCCCACCACGCTCTCGCACGAATCATCCGAGTCCGTCGAGAGCGTCGACGAGCTCGCCGACGCGGTCCTGACGGGGCTCGCACGGAACCGCTCGACGTGGAACACCTGGCACCTGCAAGCCGAGGCCGAGCGCGTCGTGCGCGCCTCACGCCGGATGCAGAACGCGCCCGCGCACGTGAGCGCACGCGCCGTCGTGGCGGCCGTCGTCGACCGCGCCCACGCCGCCTCGGTGTCCCTCACACCGGCCGAACTCAACTCCTCTCCAGCCGAGGCACTGACCCGTTCGGACGGGGAGAGCATCTACCGGGTGCACGGCTCGGAGATCTACACCTCCGGCGCCGTGCTCGCCGCCGAGGAACGCCTTCTGACGGCCGCACAGTCGGCCGGTGGACTCCAGGTCGACGAGGCCACGTTCGCGCAGGCCCTCGCTCAGGTCGAGGCCGCCAAGGGCCGCACGCTCAACCCCGGGCAGCGTGCGCTGGCGTCCCACTTCGCCTCCAGCGGGCGCCGCGTCGCCGCCGGCATCGGCCCCGCCGGCACCGGCAAGACGACAGCGATGAGCGCGTTCGCTCGCGCCGTCGAGGCTGCAGGCGGACGTGTTGTCGGGCTTGCCCCGTCGGCGGCCGCGGCCGCGGTGCTGGGGGAGGAGCTCGAGGTCGCGGCCGACACCCTGCACAAGCTGCTCGACGTCCACGAGCGCGCCGCCAGCAGCGCCGGCCCTGACGGGCGCCTACCCGCCGGTGCGGTCGAGGAGAAGTACAGCCTGGACGAGCGTTCGGTGCTCCTGGTCGACGAGGCCGGCATGGCCGGCACGCCCGAGCTCGCGGCCGTGCTCGAGCTGGCCGAGCGCTACGGGGCCAGCGTCCGACTCCTGGGTGACCCCTCGCAGCTGGCCGCCGTCGGCGCCGGGGGAGCGCTGCGCCTGATCGACCACTACGTCGGCGCCGCTCACCTGGAAGAGGTCCACCGGTTCCTCCTCGCCGACGGCAAGACCATCAACGAGGCCGAGGCCCGAGCCTCCCTTCAGCTGCGCGAGGGCGACGCCACCGGCCTGGACTACTACGTCACCAACGACCGCACCCGTGGCGGGTCACGCGAGGCGATGATCGAAGACGTCTACGCCGCCTGGACCGCTGACATGGCCGCGGGAGACTCAGCGATCATGGTCGCCGCGACCAACGACGTCGTCGTCGAGCTCAACGCCCGCGCCCGCCGCGACCGCGTCATCGCCGGAGTGGTGGAGCGTCAGGGTGTCGGACTGCACGACGGCGGCCACGCCGGAACGGGCGATGTGGTCGTGACTCGCCGCAACGACCGGCGGCTGCGGACCGGGCCGAGCGACTTCGTCAAGAACGGTGACCTGTGGCGCGTGGCGCGTCGCCACCACGACGGCGCGCTCACCGTGGTGCACCGCGACACCAAGGCCCGCACGAAGCTGCCGGCGGCGTACGTGGCCGAGTGGGTCGAGCTCGGCTACGCCGCCACCGTGCACCGGGTTCAGGGGATGACCGTGGACGCCGCCCACCTCCTGGTGGATGAGTCCATGACCCGCAACCACCTCTACACCGGCGCCACGCGCGGGCGGTACATGAACCGCCTCTACGCCGTCACCGACGCGGTGCTCGAGGTCGACCTGCACCACCAGCCCGACCCGGCACGCGCCATCCGGCAAACCCTCGAAGGCGTCCTCGCCCGCGTCGACGAAGCGCCTGCGGCGCTCCAGGCTCTGGTGACCGAGTGGAACCACGCCCACTCCCTCGCCCAGCTCGTCCCGGCCTACGAGGACGCCTACGCGCGGCTGCTAGAACCCACCGCGAACCAGCGCCTCGACGAGATCGTGCGCCACGTCCTCCCGAGGGTCACGGCGGATGCGGTGATGGCCGATCCGTCCTACCCACAGCTGCGGGCTCGGCTGCTGGAGATCGAGCGCACCGAGCACCGCGACATCGGCGCCGCGATCGCCGCGGGGATCGCCGCCGATGCCCGACCGATCGAAGACGCCCGATGGCCCGCCCGCGCCCTGCGGGCACGGCTGGGCGAGCCCACAGCACCCCCGGGAGCCTCGCTGCCGGACTGGATCACCCACCCCCCCACACTCGAGCCCGACCCTCGCACCACCGAGACCACCGAGACCACCGATGCCACCGAGGCGAGCGACCTCGTTTCGGCAGCCATCGCGGCCGTCGTCGACGTCGAGCAGGGCACTCACCTGGCCGCGTTCTCGCTCGTGGGCCCCGCACAGCTTCCCGCCGAGCCCGGCGCCGAGCCCGTCGACCAGGAGGTGTCGGAGAACCCCGACACCAGCGACGCCGCCGCCGTCGTCCTGACAGTGGAGCGTGAACGGGCGGTGGCGATCGCCACCGAGACCTGGCAGTGGTGGCAGCAGCAGACCGAAGGATCCTGGACGGGGGAGTACCTGACCCGCCGCAGCCTGGAGGGTGCGTGCGAGCACGGCTACGCCCCCGCGTCCTGGGACGCTCTCACCACGCACCTGCGCGAGCTCGGCTACCGCGAGGACGACATGATCGCCGCCGGCGTGACCACCCGCACCCGGGACGGGCGCACGATCGACCTGTTCCGAGACCGGCTCGTCATGCCCATCCGCGACCGTGCCGGTCAGGTCGTCGGGTTCACCGCCCGCGCCAACCCGCACGTCGTGGATGAGCGGGCACCGAAGTACATCAACACCCCCGAACGGGACACGTTCCACAAGCGCGAGCTCCTGCACGGCTGGAGCGCCGACGCGGCCACCCGGCTCGATGCCGGTGCGCGGGCGGTGTTCGTCGAGGGACCGCTCGACGTCGCCGCGATCGCCACCCTCGGTCGTGAGGATCTCGTGCCCCTCGCACCGTGCGGTACCGCACTCACGGATGAGCAGCTCGACCTGGTCCGCGGTGCCGGCGGCGACGTCGGGAACGCGGTGTTCCTGTTCGACTCCGACAAGAGCGGCCGCGAAGCGACCGTGCGCGCGTGGGAACGCCTCACCCCGACCGAGGCCGCGACTGCTGCGGGTGCGCGGGTCTACGGGGCCAAGGACCCCGGCGAGCTCGTCGAGACCGGCCGGGCCAGCGAGCTCGACCTCGCGCTGCGCTACCCCGGCCAGCTCACCCACGACGTCATCGACCACGTCGTGGCCACCAACACCACACCCGACCTGGAGGTCGAGCAGGCCATCGCCCTGACCCGGCACCTGGCCGGCGCGCTCGCACGCCTGCCCGAGAACCCCGAGACCGACGTCTACGTCGCGACCGTGCTCGCCGAGCACCTCGCCGCCGAGACCGTGCACGAGATCCTCACCCAGGCACGCACACCGGCCGCCGCCACGGCTGGCGACCTTGACGAGGACACGTCGACGACCGCCACCACAATCGCCGTGGTGGTGGCGCCGCCCGAGCGCATGGTCGACCCCGAGGTGCGAGCGTGGCTGGAGCGGCACGCCGAGCTCATCAGCAACCGCCTGGACGCACTGGTGGCCGACGTCGAAGGACCCACGCCGCCCGCATGGTCACGGCGGCTGTACCGTCCGCCGGCCGACGCGAAGACCCTCGCGGTCTGGCAGGCCAGCGTGCGCGAGATCGCCGCCTACCGCGACCGCTACGCCATCACCGGCACCGACCCCCTTGGACCCGCCCCAGACCGCCACGAGGGCGTCCAGGACCGCGCCTACCAGGCCGCGGCGGCCGCACTCACCCGCATCACTCCGCCCCCGCAGGCGGATACTGCGCCGCCGTCGCCGACCGCCACGGCGCAAGAGGTCCAGCTGGAGGCACTTCGCCGACAGCGCGAGCTCGCACGCATCGAGGCCGCCCGCCAAGCCGAAGCAGCACGCCACGCCCAAGAACAAGTGCAGACCCCAACCGCGCCGGCACCGCTCCCTGTCCACCTTCGCCCGCCCGGACCACACCACTCCGGCCCGCGCCTCGGTCCCTGATCAGCCCACCGCAACCCAAGAAGCGGTTGGCAAATCAGCCGAAGTGGACGCGAAGGTACCTTGCGACGCGCTACCGTGCGCATGGCCCGAACACGAGACCCGAGAAGGACCGAGATCCGAGGAGAGAATACGTGTCCGTTATGACAGAGAAGTGGCGAGCGCTCGCCGCGGCTACCTCCATCGCATTGGCCTTATCGGTATCGCTGGCGGCCAGCGCCGTCGCCGATACCCCGGACGGTTCCTCCCAGTACGTTGAGGGAACGATCATCATCACGACCGACGGGATGTCGCTCTCCGATGGTGTGGTGGTGACGGATTACGACGGCTCAGAAGTAGAGTCGGCCCCATCGTATACTCCACCCGCTTTCAATTCCAGTATTCCTGGACTGCAGCCGATCGATCCCAACTATCCGTCGGGGGTCGAATTGGACGCCGCGGGCAAGTCGGTGGTTGCATGGAAGTGGGAAGACCATGGCGGACGCGAAGTCGTCGTTCGGAAGGACGTCAAAGCAAAGATCGAGTCCAAGCACGGCATCACCAGCCCTGGACCAGTTCGGGTTACTACGCAGTACCCGAGGAACATGACCTCGGAGAAGCAAGGCACGTCTAGGGTCTACTATGCCGACCTGCAATGGCGCGTATGCAACGCCAGAGGGCAGTGCCCAGTGAAGGCCTCGGTCTCAATGAAGGCCGTCGTTGAATTCAAGACCGTCAGTGGAGGCGGAACTTACGGACTGGTTACCGCGTACTGCTTGAACACAACCTTGTGTCCGTCCTGGGTGAACAACGTGGCGTAGCAGTTCCACGCCTCCTCTCCTCGCAGGTAGGAGCTTGCTCGTAGGCGCGCCCCTGACTTCACGGCGCAGGTATGCCCGTAACAGAAGGCCCCATCAGCGCCCCCCCATGGAGTCCGGAACGGCGGAAGCGTGGCTGGGCTGTCCCGTCCTGGTGTGGGCGGAGTCGCGCGAGGCACTGGACGGGGGATACGCAGGCGTGATAGGTAGTGTGCATGGAGACCCGCGGGATCGAGTCGACGTGGTCCGATCGCGTCGTCGAGGCGCTTACAGTTGCGCTCGACCGGGACTTTCGCCAAGGAGAAGACCAGACTCGTGTCGAGCGCGTGAGGGTGGTGACGCCGGATGCGCTCGAGGTGGTCTACGCGTTCCGCGGGCAACCGCGACTCAGAGGTATTCGTTTCACGAGGACGCAGGCTCAAAGAGGGCCAGAACTCTTCCGCGACAGGACGCCGGAGGAACTGGGATGGTACCTCGCGCACACAGGGGTGCTTGAGCCGCACGATGACTCACTATTTCAGCATCCCGATCAAGAGGGCGTCTCCTGGATCCGTACAGAGGCGTGGATGAGCGACGTCGCGGGTGAGTAGACACGATTCGGCTATCTTGGTGCCCGGCGGGATGGTGATTACCATACTCACAAGATGACCCCACGGTCCGGAGCTGATTGGGATGGCCCGACACGCCCTGTTGCGGGCTGCTGAGGCAGGCGACGCCCGGCGATCGAACTCTCACTCAACCGCGAGGCGGTCGCGCGGAGGGCGTCCGACGACGAGTGGCAACGACAGATGAGTCTTCCAGCCGAGCGCAGTCGTCGCCCACGATCCTCACGTGGCGTGCCAGTGCACTCAGAAGGGTGCGCGACCGCGAAGCACGGTGCATGATCAAGGCATGGTTGAAGGTGAGGACGGACTGGTAGCCGAGCATGTGTTCCGTGTCGGCCCGGCTTACGTGGAGCACTGGCTTCACGAGCCGGAACACTGGGGGCCGTCGCCGGCTGAGCACACCGCTCTGGAGGCGCTGCGTGACGCGCTTCTGCAGCTGCTACAACTCCGCGACGGGGTGCAGCGCGCGCGGGGAGAGTTCGGCCCCGTGAGTGTCTTCTACCCGCAGAACTATCCCTCGATCAATCAGAAGTACAGACTCTATCGGGCAACTGTTGAATACTTCCAGCAATTCTATACCTCCATTGACAAGTTGACCAATGTTATGAGGCGCCATAGGGATGTCTTCGCGGACGTGCCCCATCGTAGCGTCGCGAAGTTCCTGAAATGGTACGAGCCATACGCTATGTTTCCCGAAGACTCGTTGGGTCTTCTCGGGTCCGCCAGGAGCTTCCGGGCGCTTATAAACCATTCGTCGTCGTTCCAGCTGTTCGACTGGCATACCGTTAGTACTAGACAGTTCTATGTACGCGTGGCCTTCGTCGGTGAACAGTCGGCGACGGCTTTCTCTCCAGAGGGCTCGACTCCGATAGACAACCCACAGGACGACCTCGCTCCGCTGCTGTTAGCGACCCAGGAGCAGGAGCTAGATGACGGCGACGGGGCCGAGTTCCGGCCCGGATGGTGCTTCATCGCACCGGATGAAGACTTGGTGACGTGGGCTCTCTGCGTGCAACTCAATTCGGTCTTGCAGCGGATAGCGAGCGTGCGAGACAATTCGTCCGTCATGACCTGCGATTGGCGCCCAACCCTGACCGGAGACGACGTCAGAGCCGATTATCCGATCTTCGCAGCGATGCCAGGCGTTGTGACTGCGACCTGGACAACTGACTTCGCAACCACTGCGACTGTTCGTATGGGCGAAAATACTGATCTCACGTCTCTGAACTCGACAGATTCTGGATGAGGCAGCCTTCGGGGCCCGTCGGCGCTGTGGAGGACCTCGTCGCGCCCGGTGACACACGGCCCGAGCCGCCTCGCTCCGGGCAAGGTCAAACTGCAGGTCGGAGCGGTGCTCGGTGTGAACGGGGGAGTGGTGCTGTAACGCGGCGCGATCGCATTTGGGCACCAATGCCCGGTTGTTGTGACATAATATCTATTATCGGTGGTCGACCGGGAGCGAAGCGGTGGTGGAGAGCTGACATGAGCACGGCGTCAACGCCAGCGCTCACTCGCTATGAACTGACTTGGAGCCAAGCGAAGTAGGCGCCCAGCCCGGTCAGTGCCGTTCCGACGAACCATGCCGCGGCGGCCACGGCGGTCCTCCACCGTGGCGTTCGTAGCGCGAAGTGCGCGCCGTCTGGAATGTTGACAGTCGCGCCAGGACCTACCACGACGGTGAGCGCCTCTCGTGCCGCCTCGACCGGCGGCGCAGATCGGACGGCGAGCGTGTAAGTCGAGAGCATTTTGATCAGGCGAGTCCTGATTTGGTCCAGTACTGCGAGGATGACATGGGGTGGGAGGGTCCAGTAGATCCGCTGGATGTTCACCGGCTGGTCCAGCCTGCCGGCTATCAATCTCATGAGTTCGCCCTGGAGAGGGAGAGCGAGTCTCAGCGGCTCGGACCCCGCGGCGATCGCTTCGAGCTGGCGCACACCGGAGCGAACCTGCGACTGAGAGATCTCCTCGTAGAGGGCGTCGCCGACCAGGTAGGGCGTGACGGCGAACCCATGGGCGATCCCAGCACGAGAGACGAAGTCCATCACCACTGGACTGGGCGGGAGTCGATAGTCGGGCATCTCGTCGCCCGGAACGCGGCCATAGCCCGCCAGCTCACGCTCTGCCCACTCAAGCAACTCTGGAGAGCCTAGATCGCCAGCAAGTGCGACCAGCCTCCTGAGGGCATCTGCGAGAGAAGCGGCGGAGTCCTGGGCGGCCGCGCGGATCTGCGCGAGCTCGGAGCGGACGAACAAGTCCAAATCGACGTCCATAGGTACGCGACCCTTCATTGGCGTAGGGCGGCTCGACAAGGCCGACGTGCCGTTGTTCAGTTGGTGGCGTTCTTGATGCTGATCCAGAACAGTAGGCAGACGGCGCTGACTCCGAAGAGAGCGGTCGAGAGTCCCAGCATCGTGAGGCGGGCGCGGTCTCGACGCCACGCAACGATGAACGCTGCGGCAGCCGCGAGAACGAAAAGAACGCACGCCACCATCAGGGGCGTGAGGAGGTGGGCGAACGCTTCGCCGAGCGGCATTTCGGGGCTCGGATCCAGGTTCATGCGGACTGGTCCGACACGGCCGGGTGCAGCACGGTGTATTCGCGTGGCTCGCTCATTCGATGGTTCTCCGGGGTGCTGGTGTAGGCGGTCCAGGCTGTGGTGATGCCGCCTGAGCCTGGGTAGAGGTCGGTGAGGTCGTCCCCGGGTAGGGCGCCGAGGAGGTCGAAGATCCAGCGGGCGAACTCGGCGGGCTTGGCGCCGGTGACGTGCCCGGGAGCCGTCGTGCGCGGCCGAGGGCGACGGATCAGGACGTCGACCCGTCGTCCACCTGGTGCACGCGACTCCTCTGGTGTCGGCTGAGGCGTGGCGTGCGCTGTGGTGGTGCTCGATGCGTCGCTGGAGGTCCTGGTCGACGAATCGGAGAGGATGCGCCCGCCGTGGTAGATGACGGGCTCCCAGGCGTTCAGGGGTCGGCCGGCGCGGGGGTTGGGGCGCTCCCCACGGACCCAGACCGCGACGCGGGCACCGGCTGGGCACAGCGCCAGGACCTCCTGGAGGCAAGTCGGCGGCTGTCGATAGGGCCCAGCCGTCGTAGCCGGCGAGCTGCTCGAGCAGTTGCGCGTGGTCGACCTCGCCGGCGTAGTCCGGGTGGGCGCCGTAGTAGCGGCGGGCTCGTCCGGGGTAGGGCGGGTCGGCGTAGGCCAGGCGTAGCGGAAGGACGGCGCGCTGCGCGGTCGTGCCGACGCTGGTGGTGAACCGGTGCCGGGCGTGCCGGCATCGGACGCCGCAGCAGAGCGCGTCACGGCGAGCCCGGGTGGGGATCGGTCCCTTGCACCATGCGCACGTGCGCGGCGGCGCTTCTGCCTGGGGTCGTGGCCATGTCCTCGTTCCTACTACGCGCCTGCGACATCGCCGCGTCGTTCATGGGCGCAGGTCCTGGCCGGGTGTCGGCGGTACGTGCGGGGTCGGTGGTGGGGGTCGGGTGTCGCGATCGCGTGCGGCGAGCTCGCGCAGCTGCGCGGCTCGGGCAGCGAGATCGGCCAGGACGCGGCCGTTGCCCGAGTCTGGGGTGGGGTCTACGCTGGAGGGAACGAGAGCC
The DNA here is from genome assembly GCF_057748195.1 of Miniimonas sp. S16. NCBI lineage: Bacteria > Bacillati > Actinomycetota > Actinomycetes > Micrococcales > Beutenbergiaceae > Miniimonas > Miniimonas sp. S16. The sequence goes on from NZ_JBYLFS010000002.1 coordinate 28,971, forward strand.
CCTCCAGCCCGTGAGGGTCCGACAGGTTCTCGGGCCCCAGGCGTGATGGGTTCGGCAACGGCCCCGGCCTGGGGCTTCGTCATGTTCAGGATCTTCCCGGTGCGGGGCTCGACGATCGTGAGTGCGTCGTGGAGGTCGGCGAGCCGGTAGGTCTCGTCGTGGGTGAGGGTGCGTCGAACGCTCCAGGCCACGACGTCGGCGGTCCACAGCAGCGGTTCGGTGCTCATGCGGCCGTGGTAGAGCGCGACGTCGCGCGGCATGCTTCCGCGGGAGCGCATCCGTCGGATGAGGGCCTGATCGAGGTCGTTGACCGCGGCGTAGGCGGATCGGTCGGCCACGATCAGGTGGGTGGCTTCCGGGCGCCCGCCGGCGCTGACGTGGCGAGCGAGCGAGCCCAGGCACGCTTGTCGGGCGAGTTGCCCGCCGGGGTCGTTCGGCTCGATCTTCGTCTCGACGGTCACGATGCCCCACGTCGAGGTCTCTGCGACGTGGGAGGCGAGGGTAGTGATCGCGTCGTCGCGGTTGACTTGGTGTGCCTCGGTGGAGTGCCAGAACCGCTCGCCCATGAGCTCGTCGACGAGGTCGACGATGCGAGCTCGGGTGTCCTCCAGGGCGCGGTGGTCGAACGTCACGCCGGCCATGAGGTAGAACGGCCGCGCCTGCGGGCTGTCCACGGGCAGGCGGATGCTCTCGTCGACGAAGGTGACGGCCCCGGTCAGGCTGGCGTATCGGCGTTGCAGCGCCGGGTCGCGCAGATTGCGCTGTGCGGGGTTCACCCTTCGCGCCAGAACGTGAACGGGTGGTCCTCGTTGCCGTTGCGGAAGGGTCCGTGGGGAAGGGGCACCGTCTCGTGCACCTCGAACACGGTGAATCCGAGTTTCCGGTAGAACTTCACGAGTCGGAGGGAGCAGCCGCCCCAGATCAGCGGCCGGCGCCCTGAGACGCGCTCGAGCTCGAACTGCGGCAGTTCGACGAGGACTCTCCCGATGCCGTTGTGGCGGAACGGGGCGTCGACCCCCATCGAGTGCAGGTGGTGGCTCGCGGGGACCGTGAGGTCTGGGGTGGCCGTGGCGAGTGTGGCGCTGAATCCGATGAGCTGGCCCTCCAGGTACGCGCCGAGCACGAAGTGGTCTCGGCTGAATCTGCCGGTCCCCACGGGCAGGAGTCTCTGCTGGAGCGTGAGCGCCTGATCCCAGGCCTCGTCGTCGCAGCGCTGGAACGTCACGCCCATCTCGACGACGTTCGCCGCGGCCGCGGCGTAGTCGGCTTGCAGACGCGACCCAGTACGCAGGGGGTCGATCAAGGTGGTACTCCCTAGAACGGGGCTCGTCGCTAGCCGCCGGTGGGCTGGCTGCCCCACCGGTCAGGCGCACGTGCGCGGCGGCGCTTCCGCCTGGGTCGTGGCCACGTCCTCGTTGCTACCACGCGCCAGCGACATCGCGGCGTCATTCATGGGCGCAGGTCCTGGCTGGGTGTCGGCGGTACGTGCGGGGTCGGTGGTGCGGGTGGGGTGGCGCGATCTTGCGCGGCGAGCTCGCGCAGCTGCGCGGCCCGGGCCGCGAGGCCGGGGCGCTCGTGGGCGGCGGGCTCGCCGACTGCGGTCTCCCGTAGGGCGGCAGCCCGGGTGGCGAGTTCGCCGGGCTGTGGCGCGACGGGCGGCAGGTCTCCGCCCGGCTCCAGGGTGGGCCTGGTGAGGGCACCGCTCTGTTCGAGGACCTCGCGCAGGTCTGCCCTCACGTCGGCGAGGTCGGAGGGTGTGGGCCGGCGGGGACGCGGCCAGTCGCCATCTCCTTCGTACTGCTCCCAGTCCCGAAGCTGCTCGCGGTAGTTGCGGTGCAGCGCGCTGTTGAGGTACGGGACGAACGTGGGGTCGGCGAGGACTCGACCGAGGTCGCCCTCAGCGGCGATGACGTGGTCGAGACCGAATATCTCCTCTGGGGTCGGGTCGTAGGTGCCGGTGGGGTTCGAGGCGAACACGCGGTCGGTGAGTTCGCTGTGCAGGCGTTTGAGTGACAGGGCTCGCTCGAGGCGCGCCTGGTTGGCCTCGGCTCCCGATCCCGGGACACCGACCTGCAAGGCGTCCTCCCAGGGGGAATGCACCAGGGTTCTGTACTCCCGGACGCGCTCGCTGAACACGGTCGTCTCGTCGATATCGCCGTCGGGCGCGGTGGGAAGAGACATTGCTACTCCTTCGGTCGGGTCGATCTGTATGCAGTGCTTAGCGCTAAGGCGCCTCAGAACGGGGGCTCGTCGGTGTAGCCGCCGGTGGGCTGGCTGGCCCACGGGTCGTCGGTGTAGCCGGAGCCGTTCGCTGCTGTGCCGGGAAGCCTGCCTGCGCTGTTGTTCACGGAGTTGCCGGCGGAGCCGCCGCTGCTCGGGGAGGGTCCGCGCTGTGCGCGGGTGACCCTCGCGGTCGCGTACCGCAGCGAGGGGCCGATCTCGTCGACCTGGAGCTCGACGACCGTGCGCTTCTCACCCTCGCGGGTCTCGTAGGAGCGCTGCACGAGCCGGCCGGAGGCGATGACGCGGGTGCCCTTGGTGAGGGACTCCGCGACGTTCTCCGCCGCCTCGCGCCACAGAGAGCAGCGCATGAACAGCGTGTCGCCGTCACGCCACTCCCCCGACTGGCGGTCGTAGGCGCGGGGCGTGGATGCCACCGTGAAGTTCGCGACGGCGGCCCCCGACGGCGTGAAACGCAGCTCGGGGTCGGCCGTGAGGTTGCCGATCACGGTGATGACGGTCTCGCCAGCCATGACTACTCCTTCTCGGGAAGCCCGTGGGGACGGGTGGGACTGCTCGTGGCGATCGCCACGGCCAGGGTGAGCAGGACGAGGGCGGCCACCAGTGCGGCCACGGTGAAGGCGGCCGCGGGCTGTGGCCAGCCGGGTGACCACCAGCCCAGGACGCCGCCGGGCTTGACGAGACGGGCATCGGTGAGCGCGCGCCACGGGAGGCTGCCGCCGCCCAGGAGCAGGGCACATCCCCCGCTGAGACCCAGGCTGGGCACCGCGAGCCGCCTCACGCCCGTAGCTGCCTGCCCGGAGCGGGCAGTGCAGCACTGGGGTGGGTGACCGGCGCCGACGTCGTGGTCGACGCGGCCTGCGGGAGCCCGGCGGCGTGGGAGGTGGTGGTGTGCGCGCTGTGGCGCAGCTGCGCCAGGCGTGAGTGCAGGTCGATCGGGCGGGCAGGCGCCGTGGCGGCCGGGGCCCGAGCCTCGACGGGCCGGTCCTGGCGCAGACCCTCCCCGATCGTCTGGCCGGGGGAGACGTCGAGAGTGTCCGGTGGGGTGGGCTGCTTGCCCCGCTGGGCCATGGCCCACGCGACGGCGCGACGGTTGTGAGTCGGGTTGAACCCCGACCAGTGGTCCTGGTCGTCCAGGACGATCACGGGAGCGGCTGAGTAGCCGAGCTCCTCGGTCACGTAGGCGTACGCGCGGGGGTCCTCGGTGACGTCACGGTAGGTGACGTCCTCCCCCTCGACGAGGCCCGCCTTCTCCAGCGCCTTCATGGTCTGCTTGCACTGCACGCAGTTCGGCTTCCCGAACACGGTGATCGCGGTCACAGCTGCTCCTCCTGTCCCTCGGACTGGGATGTGGGCTCGGGTGCAGGGTCGGGGTGGGCGGTGAGGTCGAGCGCGACGTAGTGGTCCATCGCGGTGGGGTCGAACACGTTCGAGTCGGGGTACAGCGTGGGGTCGCGGTGCCCACCGGTGCAGTTCTTAAGCCCCCACACGGCGGTGTGGATCCGGTGCATGGTCGGGTGGAAGTAGTTCTGGAGGTAGGAGATCGCGTCAGTCGTGGGCACCTGGTGCCCGATGTAGGCCGTGCGCCACGCCTCCATCAGCGCGGTCAGCTCTTCGACGACCACCGGGTGGCGGTACCAGCAGCCGACGAGGTGCAGAGCGGAGTCGGAGGGGCCGAACCGGGTGTTGTGCCGCTGCACCCACCCGGTCAGTTCCAGCCACAGTTGCTCGCGCGTGTGGCCGGTGGTGTGCGCCCAGGAGAACGGTGACGGCTTGGATCTCGGCGGCGCCTTGAGCAGCTCCTCGAGGGTCTGGGTGAGGAAGCCGATCGCGGCGGCGTGCTGACCGACGGTGCCCTCGGGAGCGAACTCGTCGAGCAGCTGCGCGACGTCCGAGGCGACCCGCCCGAAATCGACGTCCGCCGGCACCGCGGCGGGCGCCTCCAGATCCGCCGAGGCGTCGTCCCAGCCGTCCGGCAGTGCCTCGCTCTCCCATGGCGGGGGTGGTGGCGCCTGGCCCGGGGGGATGTCCTCGGGGTCGCTGGGCATGACGCCGGGCCCCCACCCGGTGCTCATGCCGCGTCCTGGGTGGGCAGGTCGGCCGGGTGCGGTTCGGAGCGGATCGCCTCGATGCGACGCGAGGTGATCTCCTCGGCCTCGGCCAGGTCGCGGGCGATCTGGGCCCTGTCGCTGCGTTCCCAGAACCCGGGCAGGTCGATCAGGGCGCCCTTCTCACCACGGTAGAACAGCAGACCACGACCGATCGGCATCCTGCGGATCTGAGCGGGCGTCATGACCTGCTCCCACTCGCGTGAACTCGTGAACGAGCCGTCGGAACTGTAGGAGCGGCGGTGCGCGCGGTAGCGGTCCATCGCCTCGGACAGTTCCTCGAGCAGATCGTTCTCCTTGATCCCGGGCAGGTAGAGCGTCGCGGTCGCGTTCGCGCGGATCGTCTCGGCCTCCTCACGTCCCCACCGCAGCCGCATCTGAGCCAGGGACTGGCACACCACGACCGTGGTGATCCCCCGCCCACCGGAGTCGGACATGACCTCGGGCAGCGTGGGCATCGGGGCCACGTTCGCGGCTTCTTCCAGATCCAGCAGCAGCGGAGGCCACAGCCGCCCACCGGGACGGGTCTGGGACACGTTCTGCGCCGTGCGGACCACGAGGTCCAGGAACATCGTCAGCAGGGGCGCGGTCGACGCGGCACCCTTGCCCGTCAACAGGTAGAGCGTGTTCGACGCGTCCAGGAACCGGGCCGGGTCGAACCGCTCAGCCGGGCCGGGGCACAACCACTCCAGGATCCGGGGCGAGGCCAGAGGGTCGAGCATGCCCTGGATCGTCATCGCCAGGGATGCGGAGGTCTCCCCCGCCTGGGACTGCGTCTGCGACCGCAGCCGCTCCGCCCAGCCCGCGTCCTTGACCCGTGGGGAGGTGTGCAGCAGCCCGATCGCTTCCTCGTTGGAGAAGTCCGAGGCCCAGCGCACGACGTCGGCCATCGACCCACCCGGTTTGATCGCCGCGGCGTGGAGGTAGCACGCCAGGACCGCGGCCGCGCGAGCGCGGAACCAGGCAGCGTTGCCCGCGTCGGAACCCTCACTGGTGCCAGCAGCCCACGCCTTGGCCCGGTTCAGGGCCTCCTCGGGATCCTCGCAGCCGTGGACGAAGTCCGGGCGGGCGACCCCGGGCCAGTTCGCGATCCCGGACGGGTCGAACGCGAGGACCTTGCCCTTGCGAGCTCGCGCGACCGCCGTGAGCAGCAGAATGTCGTTCTTCGTACCGGTGGCCACCACCGGGCCGGCCGCGTCGAGGATCAGTCCCACGTTGATGCGGGTGGTCTTGCCCGAGCGTGCCGGGGCGATGATGCACACCGAGTCCTCGTGCTGGAGACGCAGGGGCACCCCGTCGTGGGTGCCGAGCCGCATCGTCAACGGAACGTCGCCGACGGCCGTGTCCGTCTCGGCCGGTACGGGCAGGGTCCTCTTCAACGCGGCCTGCGCGGTCTTCTCCGCGTTCTTGCGGTGCAGCGCCGTCATGTCGCGGCGTCGTGCGCGGCCGTCACGGCGGGCCAGTGCAGCCTGGTGCTGACGCCACCACACCCACCCCGCCACCGTCGCGATCACGACCACGAGGACGATCCACACGCCGTAGATCAGCCCCGAGGGTCCGGGGCTCACCTCCAAGGCCGACAGTGGATCACTCGGCGCCTGCGCGGCGGCGTCCAGGAGCTCCACGACCCGCGGCGCGGTGTTGCCGGTCACGGTGGCGATCGCCAGAACGACCAGTGCGAACGACAGCGCCAGGGCCAGTCCACCGAACATCAGCACGAGGAACGCGCTCATCGCGGTGTCGCTGCCGCGGCGCGGGGGACGGGTGGTGGTTCGGGTCGAGCTCATCGCGCAGCACCCTCGATCATCGCGGCGGCCTGCTGACGCAGGGAGGAGGAGACCTGCACGGTCGCGCTGGAGGTCATCGCACCATCGGTGTCGGTCAGGGACCGCTCGATCTGTGAGCGGACGTGGGAGACCATGACCGGCACCCCGGTCCCGATCCGCAGGAGGAACGTGCCCTGGGGCAGGTTCTGGATCACGTCCACAGCACTCTCGGGCAGCCCGAACATGCGCACGCAGTCCTCGGCGTCGCCACGCTTGGCCTGCTGGTAGATGATCACGGTCGCCGCGTCCTGGACGACCGCGACGGCGTGCGGGTCCCGCACGACGTCGGACAGGTGATGCAGGGCGGTGACGTGCTGCAACCCCGCACCACGCGAGAGGCGCATATTGCGGCGGGTGACCTCGGCGAACTTGCCACCCACCAGGTGCCAGCCCTCCTCGATCACGATGACCGTCGGGACCGGCTCCGGGTCGCTCATCCACCGGGCGCGCATCCAGGTCGAGATGATGGCCATCACGATCGGGATCGCAGGCCCCTCCTCCGGCAGCGCGGAGATGTCGAAAACGGTCAGACCGTTCTCGAGGCTGATGTCCTGCGAGGTCTCCCCGTCGATCAGACCCGCAAGATCACCCTCGATCAGCTCTTCCAGCGCGAACCCGCACTCACGCCCCCACGTCAGCAGCTCACCCTCCAGCACGCCGGCGTGCTGCACGCTCGTGTCCGGATCCAACAGCCAGGTCGCGACGTCACGGATCGTGGCCACGCGCCCCTCGGCGCGGGCGTGCGCGATCGCCGACGCGTGCGCGACGCGCACGGCCTTGCGCTCGACCGTCTTGACCGAGCGGCCCAGCGCCTCGGCCATCACGGCGTACAGCAGATCGGTCTGCCCGACCTCGTCCTGCCCACCCTCGGTCGCGATCATCGGGTCCAGGACGTTGATCCGTGTGCCACCACCACCGCGGCGGAACCGGATCGGCTCCACCCCGAGCGCACGTGCGAGCGGCGCGTACTCCCCCTGCCCCTCCTGGAGCTTCTTGTCGATCACCACGACCCTGCGCCCCAGGAGCAGCTGCCGCAGCACTCCCCACGTCTTGCACAGCGAGCTCTTCCCGTTCCCGATGTCGCCGACCACGATCACGTTCGGCGACTGGAAGTCCGACCGGTCCTGATACGCCTGGTAGACGTCGTGATAGACCGGCCACCCGGTGATCGCGTCGATCCCCATGAACAGGCCCCGCGGGCTCGTCGGAGCACCAGCGATCGCCAGATGCAGTCCACTGATCTGTCGCGTCGTCGACGCGGCACCACGAGCGTTCGCGTCGTAGTACCCGACCCGGTCCAAGGACCGGTGACGCGCCCGGGCACGCAGCGCAGGCGCCGCGGTCGCGGCCGGCGTGGACGTCGACGACGGCGCCGCTCCTGCCCGGCCGCGACGAGCCCCAGCCCCCACAGCGGGAACCCGAGCGTCGAGGGTCGCGGGGTCGGCCCACCGCGGAGCGGCGGCCTTCTTCCTCAAAGTGACCATCGGGCGTCCTCCCTGATGCCCCCACCCAGGGGGAGCGTGGCGATGTGTGCCGCCTGCTGCTGACCGTCGGCGTAGCGCAGCTGCGTGATCGAGGCCGCATCGGCCGCAGCGCTCACCGCGTCATCCGCCGCCAGCAGCGCCTCCGGTGTGGCCGCGGTGTAGGTCACCCCGAGCGTCCAGGACGCCCCATGGATCCCCGACCCCGGGCGAAGATCCTCCAACCGGACCTGGGAGCCGGCGGCCTGGACCTCGGCCGACCCGTCCGAGACCGACCGGTTCTCCCGCAGCGACGCCTTGTCACGGCTCGCGTCCGACGTCGCCCGTGCCCTGGCCCGCACAGCCGGGGTCAGCAGCACCGTCGAGGTGATCGTGCGGACCACCGACGGGTCGACCGCGGTCAACAGCGGCCGCAGGAAGTCCGGCGCCAGCAGCGCCCCGGACATGCTCTCCGAGGTCACGAACGCCGTCCGGGTGAACCAGTCATGCTCACCACCGAAGACCCTCACATACCGCCGCGCCCGGTCATCCAAGCCGAGGAACGCCTCACGCATCCCCGCCGGGCGGGGCATGTCGATCGGCTCGGAAGGATCCTGGAGCGCGCGCAGCACACCGGCGTGCTGCTCCCGCGACAACGGCCGCAGCGCGAGCCCGCAGGAGCGGGCCCGCTTCACGACCGACCGGATCTGCTCCAACGCCAGGAGCCGGTCCCCCTCCTCCCCCGGTGCCAGGACCCGGGCACGGGCAGCCCACGCCGGCGAGTGCGGCATCCGGATCGTCAACCACGTGCGGTGCTGCTCCGAGCGCTCCGGGATCGACTCCAGCAGCTGGAGATAGGACTCCTCCAGCAGCCGCTGCCCCGCACCCGCCACGGCCCCGCGGGGTGTGCGGGCCACGAGCCACAACTCGTGGTCCGCAGTGTCGTGCGGAACGACCCGGGCGACCTGCTGCAAACCCGTGACCAGCGACCCGTGACGCGCCATCGAGGCAGCGAACCGGGACCAGCCCAGGTGAGAACGCCACGCCTCGTCCTCCTCGGTCAACCCGCCCACACCACCCTGCATCTCGAACGTCACCGTGAAGAACGGCGACGTCCCAGCACTGGAATGACGCAGCACCGAGATCTCCCCACCACCAGGGAACGTGATCGCCATCGGGCGGATCGCGCCGACAGCGTCCGGCAGATCCAACAACGGAGCCCGCTTGGACCCACCAGCAGCACGGCCCGCGCCGGTAGAGCTGGGGGCCGCTTCGGAAGCGTCGAGGAGGTAGGCCGGAGTGAAGACCGCGCGCCCGGTCCACCGGCGCCATCGGAAGCCCGCCGTCGCCCACGCCGCGGCCCCCGGGGACCGGCCAGCGAACATCGTCTCCGAGGGCAGGAACACGAACCAGCCCGCTCCCCCGATGACCAGTCCGACCAGCAGAGCGGGGACCGTGGCATTCATCGACAACACCACGATCAACGCCACCACGAAGACGAGCGCCGTCCCGATCCACTCACCCCCCGACCGGTGACCACCCAGCAGGCTGCGGCCCCGGTGCTCACCACCCAGGACCACGCCGTCCATCAGTCCCTCACCTCACCGATCTCCGGCGCGCCCGCCTCGGCGCCCTCACGGGCCTTCTGCAGCCCCGCCTGCGCCGCCGTCAACCCGACATGCGCCGCGAACAAGGCGCCACCACTGACGACCCGACCCGCACCAGCCGCAGCGCCCCGAGCCGCACCGCCCCCACCCACAGCAGCACCACGACCAGCCGCAGCGCCACGACCCGCACCAGCCGACACCGACTCCGGACGAGACGCGCCCGGGCCGCCGCGGCGACCACTCGTACGCCCACCACCCCGAGCCGCGGGCGAGCTCGGCGCCACCGAACCCCCACCACCCACGCCACCACCACCAGTGGCGGCGGCGGGTGCAGCGTTCGTCGGGCTAGCGGACGGCGCCGAGGACCGAGCCGCGGGTCCGGACTGCCCACCACCACCGCGTTCAGCGGAAGAGGTGCTGCGGGCACGGGTCATCCCGGCCTGGACAGCGCCCGAGGCCGCCGCCCCAGCCACCGCGCCCGACAGCTGCCCGCCCCCGCTCGAGCGGACCGTGTCGGCGCCGTCGGGCAGCAGCGGGAAGAACCGCAGCAGCGCCCACGGCGCCAACGCCACCATGCCCAGGCCCGCGATCACCATGAACGCCGCCACCAGCGCGCCGATCGAGTCGCCCTGCGCCGCGGCGTCTCCCGCCTCGGCCATCTGCGCGTTCTCGAACCGCAGCACGATCCCCAGGACCAGGAACATCGCCGGCCGGGCCAGGAGCAGCCCCAGCCACGCCACCAGCACCCCCATGCCCTTCCGCCGCCACCGCGGATGCACCAGCATCGCGGCCGCGACCGCGGCGACCACACCCAGCACGTACAGCGAGATGGTCTGCATCACCAGCGTGAACAGCAGCCCACCCGCCGTGATGAACAACAGCAGCGCCAGGATCAGGCCCATCCCCGTGCCGCCCGGCATCGCCGACGTCAGCTGCATGAACACCGACGAGGAGCCCAGGAACGCGGCCAGATCATCGAACTGCCACGCGATGAGCCCGGCCGTCAACCCACTCGAGACACGGTTCAGGACATACGCCAGAGGTGGACCGAACAGGGCGAACACGATGAACAGCGGCACGTACGTGCCCAGCGACTCCCCCACCTCTTCCGAGGAGACCCGCCCCGAGGCCGACGCCCGGAACGTCAAGAGCAGCATGATCGCCAGCACCACCACACCCAGCCCCGCGGTCGCCGCGTACGCATCCCGCCACCACACCCGATCCGCGTGGAACTCCGTCGCGCCCGCCGCTTCCGTCAGAACCTGCTGGAACAAGCCCACCGCGTCCGCCCACCGGTCATTCGCCCACGTGTCGAACGGTGTCACCGCATCCGCAACCAGCTGCGCGACAGCAACCGCCGGCCCCGTCGCCAGCAGCGCCGCCTGATACGCCGTCGTGAACGCCGACGTGACCACGTCGACGTCGACTACCGACTCACACACCGACCGCACCGCCGGCACGAACGGCTCGCACAGCATGGTGACCGTCGCATCCCCGATCGCCTCCACGGTGAACAGGCCACGGACCATGACCGCGCAGGTGTCCGCAGCTCCGCCAAAGGCTGGGAGTGGCTGGCAGAGGGCCGCGGCGGCGGCGTCGCGGCCCTTCTCCTGCGCGGCATCCCGCTGGTCCTGGGAGTAGCCCGAATCGTCGAACGACGGGTCGGCCGAGGCCACCGCCGCCGGACCGACCACCAGCGCCACCAGCGCGGCCACCACACCTAGCACCCGCACCACACGATCACGGACGCGCATTCGCGTACTCCGTCCACCCAGGCCCACCCGCAGCGAGCAACTGCGCCCTCGTCTCCGCCGTGAACGCGCCGTCCGGCGCCACCCTGGACGCAGGGCTCTCACCAATCGGGACATCAGTGACCTCGCGGATGGACCAGTCATCGAGCCACCCGACCTCCACCCGCGCCGAGGCGTAGACCGGCCAGTCCTCCTCACCAGGGATCCGGATGATGCCGCCGTAGACGACGTCGACCACCGTCGTGGCCGGCGTGCAGGAGATGACCCGGAACGCGCCGAGCGCGGCGTCCAGATCGGTCGTCGTCATGCCGGGCAACTGAGCGTCGACCTGAGCCGCTTCGGCGGCGCGCTGGGTCTTGGTGGTGCTGGACCATGTCGCACCCTCGATCGCGCCCGGGGAGAAGTAGTCCACGAGCGCGGCATGCCGAGCCAGGCCCTCCGGCGTGGTCCAACCCTCCGGCTGAGCGCGGATCGCGACGAGCTGGTTCGTGGCGGCGGCGACCGCGCCCTCACACGTGTCGGGGTAGCCCATCGGCGTCACCCCGTCGATCGAGGCCACCGTGCTCCCACCCCCACCCGCCTCCACCACCAACCCCGGCACCGCGGACGACGAGGGCGTCGCCAACGACGTCGCAGTGACGGTCGGTGCCGTCGTCGGGCTGGCGGGCGCCCGGGTCGCGGTGTACAAGCCCACACCACCACCCACCAGGACCGCCCCCACCAGGACCACCGGCCACCACCGCCGCCGGGGACGCTCCCCCTGCGCGTCGCTGCTCATCGCGGCCTCCTACCGGGACAGGAGCACGATGATCGCGCCAAGGATCAGCGGCACACCG
>NZ_JBYLFS010000003.1:0-29556 GCF_057748195.1 Miniimonas sp. S16
CGCCCGCTGCGGCGCCACCACCCGCTCCGGCGCCTGCTGCCGCCGTTCCACCGCCACCAGCCGAGGCGGCGGCCGCGCCCGTGTTCGGCGTGGCGCCACCGCTGGCGTTACCAGCTCCGGTGCCCCCGCCGGCGTCCCCGGCCTGCTGGGCACCCGAGGACTGCGCCTGCTGCGGTGCGTTACCGCCGCCGGTCTCACCGCCGCCTGAGGGACCGGGCGAGCCCTGAGAGCCGCCCTCGCCGTCCGAGCCGGACGGTGCTGACGGTGCCGCGGAGTTGGAGGACCCCGAGCCGCTGCCGGAGGCGAGGCGTCCGATCGCGGCCGCGCCGCTCGGCAGAGCGGCCAGCGCACCGACAGCGAGGGCGCCGCCGGCGCCTCCCGCCATCGCACCGACCATCGGCGTGACGAACCGCATCAGCGCCGGCATCGCGAACAGTGCGATGACCATCAGCATGAGGCCCGTGAGGACGGCGAGGAGGCCGGTCCCGTCGTCGGAGAACACGTCGGTGCCGACGAGCTGGAACGCGGCCGCGTACACGATGGCTGCGGCGGGCTTGTAGAGGATGAAGGCCACTAGCCAGGCGATGCACTTCTTGAACCAGCTCTTGCCCATCTCGGTGTTGGTGAACGAGGCCGACAGCGGCAGGATGCCGGCGAGGATCACCAGCATTCCCCCGCGCGCGACCATGAGCACGATCTGGAACGCGGCCGCGAGGATCGCGATCAGGCCCAGGATGATGATCAGCAGCGCGCCGAGGCCGCCGGCGGCCGGGTTGGTCGTCAGGGCAAGCAGCGTCAGCATGTTCTCGCCGAAGCACGCCGAGTCGGTCGTGACGTCACAGCTCAGCGAGCCGTTGATGATCCACACCGAGAACGAGTCCGCGGCCGCGACGAGCAGACCGACGATCGTCACGCCGGCACCGGCGACGACCACGAGCGTGAGGAGGCTCTTGACGGTCTCGCGGCCCGGCTCAGCTCGCTGCTCCCACGCCATCCGTGCGCCGCCGATGATGACGGACACCACGGCGGCGGCACCCATGTACCACCAGAGGCCGGACTGCAAGAACAGCACGGCGCCGCCTGCATTGCGTGGCCCGGACGGCATCAGGCCAGCCACGATCGCCCCGGCCGCCGAGATGAGCACCACGGCGGAGAGCACGAGGCCCACGCGGCCGACAGCAGCGATGCCCTCGCCCGCCCTCATGCGCGTAGCGATGAGCGCGCCGAGGATGAACAGCGCCAGCACCGCGATGCCCAGGCTGATCCACATCACGTAGCCCATCACCGACGTCACGTTGGCCGAGTCCGGCGCGGACGAGCCGGCGTCGATCGCGGAGCCGCCACCGGAGCCCGTGAGGTTCGGCGTGCCGATGTGCACCCACACCGTTCCCAGCGACGCGATCGCCTTTCCGAACGCCTCCATGACGGCGTTCGCCATGTTCTCGATGGCGTTGCCGACGACCGCCTCAACCCCTTCGTTGACGTGACAGAAGGGGTTGAAGAACGACCAGCCGGTGCACCCTTCGTCGTTCATGACCTCACGCTCCCCAGGAGATGTAGCCGGCCAGGTCGGGGATGTTGGCGACGTTGATAGGGGCGTTGGGATCGGTGACGCTGAGCTTCCAGTCACCGCCCTCCCACACGAGGAGGTAGACCATCGAGAGGTTGACGGTCTGACCGCCTGTCGCGCCTCGCACTGCGACGTCGACACGAGCCGTCTGCCCGTCGTAGGCGAGCAGGCGGAAACCTGCCACCTCGACGCGCACGCCCTGGCCGCTGCCACCGGTGCCGGCACCCTGAGAGAGCACCGCGTCGCGGTGCGGCCCGTCAGCCACGAAGTAGTCGAGCCACGCTCCTACCAGCTCGGAGTCGCTGCCTTGGACGACGGCGTTCGCGGCTGCGAACACAGCGCCTTCGGGAGAGTGCTGGAAGCAGTACCGCACGCCGTCGGCGTTCGTCTCTCCCGGCCCGAACTCTGGCGAAGTCGGGTAAGCCGTCGTGTCCTGGAACGCCCACTCAGCGGCCGGAGCTGCGCTGAGGGTGCCTTCCAGCACTTCGCCGGGGAGTCCGCACACACTCGCGCCGCCCGCGGCCTCCGGTGGCTCGGAGGTCGGGGCGGCGGTGGTGGGCTCCGCCGACGTCGAGGTAGGCGGCGCGGGGTCGGGATCGTCGCGAGTCATGTTGACGATGACGATCACGAGCCCGAGCACCACGATCAGCGCGATGACCACCGTGGCGGCCACAAAGCCGGGTCGGGTGAACGGACTTTGCTGCTCGTTGTCCTCAGCCATGTTCGCCCTCCCGATTAGGTGGTGAGGAAGCCGACGAGCGCGGCAGCAGCGGAGATGATGATGACGCCACCGAGCGCCATGCCGATCTTGCCGACGTGCTCGCCGCCCTCACCGCGGCGCGACTGGATCGCCATGAGCGCACCCGCGGCGAACAGACCGAGGATGCAGACCGCCAGGGCGACCCACTTCGCCCAGCCCATGATCGAGTTGAAGCCCTCCGTGCCCGGCGGCTGGATCGGGTCGGGGTCGGGCACCTGCGCGATGACCTGCTGCGGCACGGTGGCGAGGAAGTCGCCCACCGACCCGGCGATGGTGAGAAGCGTGCTCATGGAGTTTCCTTTCAGTTGGCGGTGCCGGCGGCACCTGGTTCGAGGATTGCGTGCAGCTCGTCGACGAGACGACGAACGGCACGCGGCGAGTCGGGGAGAGTGGGGGTCTCCCCCAGCCGCCACGAGTCGATCCACGGCACCGTCCAGGTCCGTGGAAGTCCGCCGCTGACGAGCTGCGCGAACTCGCGCAGCGGCCGGGGCAGACGGCCGGGAGCATCGGAGACGATGACCAGGCCCAGGACCTCGACGTGCGGCACGATGCCCGAGGCCCACTGCGTGGCGGCGGTCTGCGCTGCACGCAGGCCACGCATGTTCGACCTCGCGGTGAGGACGACCCGTGCGGGCGCCGAGCCCGGCGGCCGCGGCCATCCGTGGTCTGCGGCGCGCCACTCGGGCACGAGGGCAGCCAGGCTCGACTCCCCCGCTCCGCCGTGCACGCCCAGCCACCACAGATCGGCAGGTTGGGCCTGGTCGTACGAGGCGAGCTGGTCGGCGCGATCCGGGCTCGGAACGCCGCGCTGCGGCGCCACCGGGCCGGTCGGCGGCCGCACCGCGCTCTCTGTCACGACCGGAACGGCGTGCTCCGGCTCCGTCGGCCGCGAGAGCCACGGGTTGCTGCCATCTGACACGACGCGATTCCTTCCCGATAATGGTTCTACGAGTGTCCCTCTATCACATCATGGCACCGGTAGCGGAAGGAAGCAACATCATGCGGTATCTATCGGATCGTAGGCGATCCTGTCGGATCGTAGCGGGATCGTCTATCATGGGGGCATGCGACGAGCAGCGTGGATGCGCGCGGTGAACGAGGCACGAGGCACCGAAGCCCTCGATGCGCTGTTCGCTGGGCGCCCGGAGACGTTGAGCGTCGAGGAGGTAGCCGAGGTCCTGAACATCAGTCGGCAGAACACGTACGCCTGGCTCCGTGACGGGGTGATCCCGGGCTACAAGCTCGGCTCGACGTGGAGGGTCATCCGCGACGAGCTGAAAGAGACGATGCGCCAGGGCGCGAACGTGCCCTCGCGCCGAGGGCACGAGGGGAAGGACTGAGATGCGACGTGTGGCGATCGGGGGCGTCGCTCTCGCAGCGGCCCTCGTCCTGGTCGGTTGCACCGGTCAGGACGAGGGGCCTACCCCAACACCGACCGTGACCAGCTCGGCTAGTCCCACGATGCCCGACCTCGACCAGTTCACGCCGCCGCCGAGCGGGCTCGTCGACGAGGACACCGGCGAGACGGTCGAACCCCAGCCCGTGCCGGAGTGGGATGAGGCATCTCGTGTCGCCGTGGTCGACGCGGCCGAGGCCGCCATGACGGCCTTCGCCCGGCCCGACCTCGACTACGACACCTGGTGGGCCGGCGTTGAACCACTGCTCACCCCCGAGGCGGCCGAGGACTACGCCTACGTCGACCCCGCGAACATCCCGGTGCGGGAGGTGACCGGAGAGGGCTTCATCGTCAACGACGCCAGCGCGTACGTGGCCACCGTCGAGGTCCCGACCGACGCCGGGCGCTATCAGCTCGTGCTCAACCGCAAGAACGCCGACGCGCCGTGGCTCGTCAGCCGCATCACCCCCGTGGAGGAGGTCAACTAGTCATGCCCGAACGGAAGTCAGGCGTCCTCGTCGTCGCCGCGCTCGTCCCCGCCCTGGTCCTGGGCCTCGTGCTCAGCCTCATCCTGCTGGGTGGCGACGACAGCGACGATCTGTGCCTGCCCGGCTCGCAGCAGCCAGGCATCACGATCGACCCTGACTCCGTTCCTGACACGCCCATCGCCGGCTACAACCACGAGCAGCTCGTCAACGCCGCGTGGATCATGCAGGCAGCGAACGCTCTCGGCCTGTCCGCGCGTGACCAGACGATCGGCGTCATGACCGCGATGGGCGAGTCCAGCCTGCGCGTCATCGACTACGGCGATGCGGTAGGACCCGACTCCCGCGGGCTGTTCCAGCAGCGAGACAACGGCGCCTGGGGCTCGTACTCCGACCGGATGGACCCATTCATCTCGTCGACGAACTTCTTCCGCGTCCTGATGACGATTCAGGACCGCGACACGCTGGAACCCACGATCGCGGCTCACCGGGTGCAGCGGAACGCCGACCCCTACCACTACACGCGCTACTGGCCCGCGGCCGTTCAGGTCGTCGAAGGGCTCAGCGGCGTCCAGGGCATCGCGACCGGCGAGCAGCCGGTCACGTCCTCGCAGTACCCGCTCGGAGACGTCCGGCCGCAGACCGCGATCGTGGCGAACACCGTCGGACCGATGTTCGGCATCGTCACCGTCGGCGGCTACCGCGAGTCGGCCCGCGACCCCAACGGGCACCCGAGCGGCCTCGCGCTCGACTTCATGACCAACGACATTGCCGACGGCCGCGCCACCGGCGACCGCCTGGCGCAGTACCTCATCGACAACGCCGACCAGCTCGGCGTGGACTACATCATCTGGTGGCAGCAAATCTGGTCCGCGGACCGCGCCGACGAGGGCTGGCGCGCGATGGAGGACCGCGGCTCCGACACCGAGAACCACTTCGACCATGTTCATCTGAACATCAAGCCCGACGCCGGCGGCGTCGTCACCCCTGGCTGCGAGTCGACCACACCCGGCCAGGTCAGCGCCGAGGGCTGGGCACAGCCGGCGGCCGGACCGATCACCTCGCGGTTCGGGATGCGCACCGATCCCGTCACCGGCTCGTTCACCCGGCTGCACGCCGGCGTGGACTTCGGCGGAGGCGGCGACGGCGGCCCGATCTGGGCCGCGCAAGACGGCGTTGTCATCGACGTCTACACCGACAGCAACGGTGGCTGGACGATCGACGTCGACCACGGCGGCGGCGTCATGACCCGCTACAAGCACATGTGGGCCAGCGGCGTGCTCGTCAGCACCGGCGATCGCGTCGTCGCTGGCCAGCAGATCGGACGAGTCGGCTCGTCCGGCTGGTCGACCGGCCCGCACCTCCACTTCGAGGTGCACGTCAACGGCTCCCCCGTAGACCCCGAACAGTTCATGTCCGAGGTCGGAATCACGCTCGGATAGGCAGGAGAACACCATGAGCACCACCACAGAAGCGGCCACCTGGCCGCGCGTCGAGGCCACGCTGCACGAGGACGGCACCGCAGAGGTCTCGATCGGCGGCAGCGTGCAGACTATCAACGCGCAGAACGTCGACGAGGCGCGGCCCCAGGTCGTCGCGCTCATCGCCCAGCGAGCTGCGCAGCTCGGCCGACCGCTGCGCGCACTCACCCGCGACCCCGAGGGTGAGTGGCCGATCATCATCCACGGTGACGGCACCGTTGCCGAGGACGTCGGCGCCGCCGCCCGGCCGCGGCCGCCGGCCGAGCCCCAGGTGATCGCACGGACGGAGCCGAGCCCTCCCGCGGCACCCGCCCACGAGCTGACCGTTCCTCCCGTCGAGCCGCCCGCCCCGGAGCCCGTGGGCCACCCCGTGGCCACCGAGCCTGAGGCGACCGAGGCGGAGACCAGCGCTCACAGCCGCGGATGGGTCCGCTCGGCCGCCGAGCAGGCCGAGGAGCTGTCGCACCTCAGCACCCCGTACCCCACGCGCCGGGAGCGGCGTCAGTCGTTCCTCACCCAGGAGCAGGCCGAGGAGCCCGCTGCCCAGGGGTGGCGCGGGCTCCTGACCCGTGCCGGTCTGCGACTGAGCCCCAGCGAGGCCGAGCGTGCCGAGCGCGCGGATATCGCGGCGGTCTCCCAGCACTGGCCCGGCCCGCGCACGATCGCGATCGTCAACTCCAAGGGCGGCGCCGGCAAGACGCCGAGCACCGTCCTCCTCGCCGCCGTGTTCGCACGCTACGGCGGCGCTGGCGTGCTCACGTGGGACAACAATCAAACGCGCGGGACGTTGGGCTGGCGCACCGAGCAGGGACCACATGACGCGACCCTCCTCGAGTTGCTGCCCCAGGTCGAGCGGTTGCTGAGCCCGAGCGCCCAGGCCGCGGACCTTGCGCGGTTCGTCCACCACCAGACCCGCGACCGGTTCGACGTGCTGCGGAGCAAGCCGACGGCCCTGGCGCACGAGCAGCGCGTCGAGCCCGAGGACGTCGACGCGATCCACGCCGTCGCCAGCAAGTACTACCGGCTTGTGTTCATCGACAGCGGCAACGACGAGTCCGACCCGATGTGGCTGCGCATGATCGACCGGACCGACCAGCTCGTGGTGGCCACCACCACGCGCGACGACCACGCCGAGGCCGGCGCACTCCTGCTCGAAGCGCTCTCGGACCGCGACGAGCGCTCGGCCCGGCTGGCCGAGCAGGCCGTCGTCGTCGTCACGCAGGCGGACTCCAAGGCTCCGCCGGCGGACGTCGCCCGTGTGGCCGACGGCTACCGCGCGATCGCGCGTGAAGCCGTCACGGTGCCCTTCGACCCCGCGATGGTCGACGGCCTCCTGCGATACGGCTCGCTGCGTCCAGGGACACAGCGAGCCTGGCTGGCCGCCGCCGCGGCGGTCGCCCGCGGGCTATGAACGCCACGCAGGCCCTCCGCGGCGCCGAGCGCGTCGCGGACTGGCCGCGGATCAGCGCCACGGTGCGAGCCGACGGCACCGGCACCATCACCATCAACGGCACCGGGCGGACCTGCGCCGCCGCCGGCGTCAACGAGCTGCGCACCGGCATGATTGCCCGCTGCGTGGCGATCGCCAACCGACTGCACCGACCCGTGCGCGTCACGGTGACCGACGTCGCCCAGACCTGGACGCTCGCCGTCCGGCCCGAGGGCATCGTGCAGGCGGTCAGCGACGCCGGTCTCATCCCGCCGGCAGACGGCCTCAGCGTCCATGAGGGCCGCTGCCGGCGCTGCCGGCGGCTACAGGCCGTCACGTCCACCACATGCCCTCAGTGCGGCGTCGACGAGCCGCACCGCGTCGAGGCAGACCCGATCGCCGCCGAGGCGATCGTGCCCGACGCCTCCGCCGTCGACGAGCTGGACCTCACCCGCGCTCGGCCGCTGACCACGACACCCAAGCCGCGTGCCACGCTCCGACTCACGTTCAGCTCGCAGAGCCCGGTCGACGTCGCAGAGAACGTCGCGCTCGGCCGCAACCCCGAGGCCGTCGGCGGCCGCCGGCCGATCCAGGTCCGCAGCCCGCAGCGCATGCTCTCGCGCACCCACGTGCTCGTCGACGTCGACGAGCACGGGCGCATCCTCGTCACCGACCACGGCAGCGGCAACGGCACCGAGTCTCAGACGAACCCGCCGCGCCTGTTCGAGGCACACGTGCCCTACGTCCTCGCGCCCGGCACCACGCTCCGGCTCGGAGACGTCATCTGCCGCATCGACCTGGTGTGAACTCCCCCGCGTGTCGCTCGTTGTAGATGTAGATCACTCGGTACGGTAGAGGCATGTCCAGTCAGTACCGCCGCCCCAGGGGAACGCCGAAGGTTGCTCTCAACCTATTCGTCGCGCCCGAGGTCAAGGAGCTGATCGACGACTACGCCGCCCGCGCGAACGCGCCTATCTGGGCGATCGTGGAGGCCGCGATCCGGGCCGGCAAGCCCGGCGCCGACGGACTCCCCGAAGGCTGGGACCTCCCCAAGTCTGGGGACACCCTGCCCGGCCTCACCCGTGAGGGGAGGATCGAGCGACGTAGCGCATGAACGAGCGAACCCCCGCCCTTGGCGGGGCGGGGGTTCGGAAGCTGAGCGCCTGATCTGTCGAAGTTTGGCGACAGAGACCAGATCAAGCGATATGAGGACCGGCTGGCTAGGCCGGGACCTATCTACTCCTAGTCCTAGGAGGTTGCTGCCATCATACAGGCACACCCTGACGAAGCACATGCACACGCCGATCCCGGCGCGCCGTGGCGACTCACCGCGGCGCTGAGCCCGCGCCCCGTCGTGCGCGTCGCCGGCGTGGACGCCTACGGCCAGGTGCTCAACGAGTACACCGGCCACCGCCGCGTCGACGGCGACGAGCCCGCCCAACCGTGGGCCGTCTACCTCGCCGGCACCGATCGGCGGTTCAGGCTGCTGTGCTTCGACCTCGACGCCAAGAGCGCCGGCAGCGCGCCGGCCGCCGCTCGTGACGCCGACGTGCTGTGCGGGCTCCTGCACGACGTCGGTCTCGACGCCGTGGTGTGCGAGTCCGGCCCCACCGGCGGCCGCCACGTGTGGACGGCCCTCGCGGAGAGCGTCGACGCCGAGACCGTGGCCACGCTCGCGCGCCTGGCGCGCCACGTGTGCCCCTCGCTCGACCTCTCCCCGCTCAGCAACGCTGCCACGGGCTGTGTGCGGCCACCAGGCGCCCCACACCGTGCCGGCGGCCGCTCCACCGTGCTCTCAGGCGTCCTGGACGCTCTCACGAGCCCCACAGGCACCGCGGAGCAGGTGCGGCGGCTCGTCGAGGCCCTGGCGCAGCTCGTCGACGACGCCGAGCCCGCCCACGACCTCGACCCGCACAGGCCCGTCCCCCTCGACGACCACTCCCGGCTCTACCTGCCAGGACCGCGGCGCGAGCTGCCGGCCGTCTCGGCCGCCGCCCTCCGCGAGGACGCCGCCTCCGGCGACGCCTCAGCCGTGCTGTGGCGCGTCCTGATCGGCGCCGCCGCCGCACGGTGGCGTCACGCCGACGTCGCCGCGCTCGTCGAGGACTCCCCCGGCCTAGAGCACGTGCGCACCTACCGAGACCGCAGCCAGCGCCGGCCCCGCGGCCCCGTCGACGCAGCGCGCGTCCTGCGCCGCCAGTGGGACAAGGCCGTCAGGCACGTGGCCAGCTCGCCCCGCCAGATCGGGGACGATCCCACCTTCGACGCCCGCGCCGACGCGATCGCCGCGCACGTGCGCGACGTACAGGGCCGTGCCGACGCCAGCGCCGGCCGCTGGACCACCGGAGGCGGCCCAGCCGACCGGCGCGTGCTCGACGTCCTGTGCATCCTCGCGCTACAGGCCCTCAGCGGCGCTGTGGAGGCCGACACCCGCCGCCTGGCACTCCTGGCAGGGGTCGGCCGGGAAACGGCCCGCACGGCGCTCCTGCGCCTCTCAGCGGACGGATGGATCGCCCAGGCCCAGGAGGCCGCCGGCCCGCACGGAGCGCACTGGACGATCGGCCCCGACTCGGTTATCCACACTCCTGCCGATATAGATCGGTCACAAGCGGACCCGCGCCCCGCAGGGGCCGGGGCCGCCGAACGATCCACCCTCCTCGCCACGCTCAGCGCGCGCTCGGGTGACGCCACGCACGACCTGTTCACGATGGCACCGGGGCTGGGACACCACGCTGGGAACACCTACGCCAGGACCACCACCGAACCCCAGGACCTCGACGAGCTGTCAGCTCGGACCGGAGACTCCCCCGAACGCACCGCCCGCATCCTCGACCGGCTCGTGTCGGCCGGCGTGCTCGTGCGATCGCGCCACGGCTGGCGTCGACACCGCACCGACCACCGCACCGCGGCCGCGCGCCGTCTCGACGTCGACGGCCGCCTCGACGACCGAGCACACAGGTACGCCGTCGAGCGTGAGCTGTGGGCCTGGTGGCAGGCCGAGGACGCATGGATGCGAGCACCGCGGCGACCCGGCGCCAAGCACCGCCCCGGTCGAGGGCAGCTCGCGCTCGTGCTCACCCCCGACGCCGGCACCCACGCCTATGGCCCGCACCCACGTCGAGCCGACGGACGTCTCGACTGGCGCGAGGCCCGCCGAATCGTCGAGGACGAGCGCGATGGTCGAGCCCAGCGACCCCGGCCCCCTGCCGACGACGACGTGTCGTCGGCCGAGCAGGTGCTCATGTCGGTTCTCGGAGCCGTGCGCATCGCCTGAGCCCGTCAGGACTCCCCCGCCCCCAATGGGCACAGCCCGGCGATCGCCGGGGCCGGCCTGCACACAGTGGGGACGGCCGAGCAGGGCACCCACGAGCGCTCACGCTCGTCACCGGCGAGAGCTGCGCCCTCGCGCTCCGCGAGCGGCCCTGCGGGCCGTGACCGACGGCCGCTGCGCGGCCGGCAGCATCGCGCCTACGGCGCTCGTTTTCTCGCCGTGAAGCCTTCGGCAGCATACGGTCGGCCGACCTACGCGCAAGAGCTTTCGCGGCATATCCTCCCTCGCTGCGCTCAGTCCGGTATTCCACGGTCTCTTGCACTCCGGCCGGCACTCCCTAGCGGCACATTCGTGCCTTCACGGCAAGAAAACGTGGAGGGGAAGCAACAGCCACCAGCACCCCCGAGGAGCCCGTCACCATGAGCACCACGACCGCACCGACCGCCCTCATCTGCACCAGCAGCACCGCCGGCGAGCCCGTGTGGTGGGTCGAGTGCTCGTGCGGATGGAACCACCCCGAGCACCGCACCCAGGAGGACACCGCCCGGATGCTCAGCCAGTGGCGCCAGCACCACCACGCCGACCACCCCGGCACGGCCATCGTCGAGCCGACCCCGGCCACGCTCACGCCCTACCAGGTCTGCCCCTACTGCGACGCGACCGACGAGACGTGCCCCGCGGCCAAGACCGAGCGCGCCTGCTGCGAGTGCACGCACCCCGGCATCGAGCACTGACCACAACCCTATTAGTACTATTACCGTTACAGGAGGTAGCGAAATGGCCCGCAAGATCAGGACCACCAAGAGCCCCGAGGAGCGACGCGCCGAGGCCGAGGGCCTGCACGCCACGATCGCGGAGCAGGTCGAGGAGCTGCGCAGCTCGGAAGCCTGGACCCGGTTCCTCACGTTCGCCCAGGCGTTCCACCGCTACAGCATCAACAACCTGTTGCTGATCCTCGCGCAGAAGCCCGAGGCGACCCACGTCGCCGGCTACCGCACATGGCAGAAGCTCGGCCGCCAGGTCCGCAAGGGAGAGCGCGGAATCCGCATCTTCGGCGGCCGCGACGTGCGCGAGACCGTCGAGGACGAGCAGACCGGCGAGGAGAAGGAGCAGCGCCGTGTGAGGTTCTTCCCCGTGTCCGTGTTCGACATGGCCCAGACCGACCCCATCGACCCCGAGGCCGACGACCCGAGCACGCTCGCCCACCGCCTGCGCGGAGACGACCCGCTCGGCATCCTCGCCGCCGTCACGGACTACCTCACCGGCCAGGGCTGGACCGTCGAGCGCGAGGCGATCCCCGGCGAGACCAACGGCTACACCACGACCGACGGCACTCGCCGCGTCGTCGTCGACGCGGACCTCTCCCCCGCCCAGGCCGCCAAGACGGCGCTGCACGAGGCGGCACACGTCATCCTGCACGCCGAGCAGGACGCGGCCGAGTACGTCCAGCACCGCGGCGTCACGGAGACCGAGGCCGAATCGGTGGCGTACGTCGTCGCGGGCATCCTGGGCCTGGACACCAGCGCCTACAGCATCGGCTACGTCGCCGGGTGGAGCAACGGCGAGCCCGAGACGATCAAGGCCACCGCGGCGAACGTGCTGCGAGCCGCGCACACCCTGGCCGACGCGATCACCGAGCCCGCCGAGGAGAGCGACGCGGCCTAGCCGAATAGTACTATTACCGTCACCTAAGTGACGGTAATAGTACTATTGGGGCTAATGGAGTTGGGAGGTGTCGACGATGGCAGGACCGAGCAGGTGGCGACGTCGCGCCGCCCTGGCGGACGGCGGCGAGGGGTGCCACCCCTCGCGCACCCCGAGGCCCCGCGGGCGACGGAGCGCCCGCGGGGGTACGACGGAGGCCGGCCGCCGGCCGGCGACTGCACGAGCCGTTCAGTGTTCGTTCCTGGCGCTCCATCATCGCCGGCCGGGCCGTCCGCACAAGCCCGCTTCGCGGGCCGGCTCCGCCGAGAACTTCGGCACGCGTCGCTGCGCTCCTTATTTCGCGCCGAACTTCTCTCCCCCGCCGCCCTCCGGGTTGCTGCTCCCGGCCCGGCCGGTGATTGCTCCGCTATCAGGAACGATCCCTAAGAATGAGCGATGAGAGGAGTCCCACGATGCTGACCGTGACCGTCTACAGCACCGGGCCGAGCTGCATGCGCTGCACGCTGACCAAGAAGGCCCTGGCCAAGGAGGGAGTGCCGTTCGTGGAGGTCGACGTGCGGGAGAACCCGGACGCGCGTGCCTACATCACCGAGGACCTGGGCTACAGCGAGGCCCCCGTGTGCATCGTCGAGGACGGCACCGGCGAGGACCACTGGTCCGGCTTCCGGCCCGACAACATCAAGCGCGTGGCACGTGCCTCCGCTTGACTCGCTGCAACGGTAATAGTTCTATTAGAGGTAACAGGGTTAGAGAGGATGAGGACATGAGCGCGAGGCTGACGCCGTACGACAACGGCACCCGGCTGGAGCCCCACGTGTGGGTCCGAGGCGACGTGGCCACCCCTGGCGGCCTGCCGAGGCGCACGGAGGAGGACGACTACGGCCGCGTGGACCTCGACGACGACGAGGGCCGGACGGTCCTCACGCTGTACGTCGAGCGCACGGCCGAGGGCTACACGCTGCACGTGGAGAACCTGACCGACTCGCTGCGGATCGAGGTCGACCACGACGAGGCTGTGGAGGTGGTGCGCAACTAGACCTAGCAACCCTATTCCCCCCAACAGTACTATTAGAGTTACAACCCAACCAGGAGGAACCATGAGTTACATCACCCGCACCGGCAACCTGACCGAGGCCCCCACGCTGCGGACCGGCGAGAGCGGCCCGTACACCTACGCCCGAGTCGCCGTCAGCGACCGCATCCGCCAGGAGGACGGCTCCTACGTCGACGGCCCGGCGGTGTTTTACGACGTCGCCGTGGGCGGCAGCCAGGCGACCAACCTCGTCGAGGCGGCCGAGCGCAGCGGCAACATCCGCATCACGTTCTCCGGGCGCTACCGCGTCACCGAGTACAAGGGTGAGCAGGGAACCCGCATCCAGCACGAGGTGCGCGCCGACGAGGTGAGCGTGAGCCTGCGCGGCCAGTCCGTGGCTGTCGAGCGCAGCGCCCGTGCCGACGAGCGCGAGACCGACACCTACTGACCGACGAGGGGTGCGGCGCCAACTCGCAGGCGCCGCACCCCTAACAGTACTATTAGCCCTATTGGAGGTATTACCGTGACCGCTCGAATCATCGCCCTCTGCAACCAGAAGGGCGGCGTCGGCAAGTCGACGACGACGTTCCACCTCGCTCGTGCAGCCGTGCTGCGCGGACAGCGCGTGCTCGTCGTCGACAACGACCCGCAAGGCAACCTCACGGCCGTGGCGGCCGCGGAGAGCGTGGAGGAGGACCAGGCAGGACTTGCTGACGCTCTCAGCTCACGAGCGCCCGAGACGATCCGCGACGTGATCGTGCGGGGCGTGTGGCCCGGCCTCGACGTGGTGCCCACGTCCGGCGTCACGCTCGGCTACGTGCGCGACGAGCTCGTGATCGCAGGAGCGGGCCGGGAGGGCCGCCTGCGCGAGGCGCTGGCGACCGTCGCAGCGGACTACGACCTGATCCTCATCGACTGCGCGCCGAGCCTGGACCAGCTCACGATCAACGGCCTGACGGCCGCCGGGTCGATCGTCGTCGTGACGCACTCGAAGCTGTTCAGCGCGAACGGCCTGGCGCAGCTCCTCGACACGATCGACAGCGTGAGGCAGCACTACAACCCCACGCTGACCGTGGCCGGCGTGATCGTGAACCAGCACGAGGAGCAGACCGTGAGCGGCCGCACCTGGCTCGACGAGCTGCACACCGCGGCCGAGAGTCGCGGCCTGACGGTCCTGAGCCCGCCGATTCCCAAGCGTGTCGTCATCAGCGACGCCCTCGAAGCGGCGAACGGCCTCGACGAGTGGGGGAGTGCCGAGGCGACCGCGCTCGGCGCGATCTACGCCGACCACCTGAACGCGATCGAAGGAGTTTCGTCATGACCCGCCCCACCCCGCGCCGGTCGAGCCTGGCCGGGTCGAGCCCCATCACCTCACCGCCGGCGGAGCCAGCGGCCGTCGACGCCACGGGCTGGACGAAGGACCAGCACGACGAGGCAGACCAGGCCGAGCAGATGCGCGAGATGCGCGCAGTCGAGGCCGAGCAGGCCGCGCGGCGGCCGCAGCCCAAGAGGAAGTACCCGGCCAAGGTGTCGTTCTACCAGGAGCGAGCCGACACCGACCGCATCCGCGGGGCGATCCTGCACACGATGGCCACCGAGGGCTCACGCTCGCTGTCGCAGTTCATCAACCAGGCCGTCATGGCCGAGGTCGAGCGACTAGAGCGCAAGTACAACGGCGGGCAGCCGTTCCCGGCCGTAGGAGCCCGCGAGCTGCCCCAGGGCCGCCCGATGGGGGAGTGAACCCATGAAGGTCCGAGCGATCGCCGCAGCGGCCCTCACGGCCGCGCTGGCGGCGTGCTCGGCCGCATCGCCCACCACCGCCACGGTGCAGGTCGGTGACGCGCTGACGTTCAGCGTCGAGGTGGCCGACACCGAACAGACCCAGCGAGACGGCCTCAGCGGCCGCACCTCGCTGTCGGAGGGCACCGGGATGCTGTTCCCGTTCGAGGAGCGCCAGGAGCAGCAGGTGTGGATGGCGGGAATGGAGATCTCGATCGACGTCGCCTGGATCGTCGACGACCAGGTGCTCGCCACCGACACGCTCGACCCGTGCACCCTCACCGACCAGAGCCAATGCCCACGGTGGACGTCGCCGGCGCCGGTCGACGCGCTGCTCGAAGTCCCAGCCGGTGCGCTCGACGGCATCGAGCCCGGCACCCACGTCACCATCCGAGAGGACCAACCATGACCACGACCCTGATCGAGACGCCCGCACCCGATCCGATCGCTGACGCGATCGCCGCCCTGACCGCGGCCGCGCGCCGTGAGCGAACCATCGGCGCCGGTACGCCGAACGAGCACATCGAGCCCGTCGATTTCGGAGAGATTGCCTGCCACGTCATCACCGCGGTGGCGGCGAACGTCGGAGGCGTCGAGGTCCTGCTGTCAGGCCGCCCCGGATCGTGGGAAGCCGACTACGTGCGACAGATCGTCCAGAGCACCGCCGGGGACGACGACACCGAGCTGCTGCGCTACCGCACCGAGCCGGTGCGCATCGAGTTCGACGCCGAGGAGGCATTCGACGACTTCGGCCTGACCGGCCTGTACGAGCGCGACGTCGACGAGCTGGCCACCCGCTCGGCGGCAGCCGACGATGCCCTGTTCGAGGCGTACGTGACGGCCGAGGAGCGAGCCCGGATCGAGGAGATTCGCGCTGCGACGACGAACGTCATCGGAACCGACGACGATGCCCTGTTCGAGCGCTCGAAGCCGCTCATGGAGGAGGCGCAGGCGATCGTCGAGGCCATCACTCAGCGCGCCGTGGCGGCCGACGATCCCCTGGCGGCCGCGCTGACGGCCGCCGAGACCGCCGAGGAGACGGCCCGCGAGCTGTGGGAGCAGGACCAGGCCGCCTACCGCGAGGCGTACACGGCCGCGATCCGCCAGGCCCTCACCGACCGCGGCCTCACGGTCGAGGTCGAGGTCGTCGAGGCCCGCGGCGAGTTGGAGTGGGACCCGCTCATCGACGAGCTGCACGAGCACGCACGGAAGAACGCGCCGCTGCCCATGACCGGGGCCGCTCCTGACTGGACTAGCGGCACCCCCGCCGACGCGCTGCACCGCGCCGGCCTGACCTACGTTACGCGAGCGCAGGCAGTGGCGCGATGACCACCCTGGACCTGTACCACCGCACCAGCGAGGACGCCGCCCGCGCGATCGTGGCCACCGGCCGCTTCCTCACACGTGAGAACACGCCGGAGGCGTACGTCTCGACGCACGTCGACGGCGAGGCCGCCGGCTACGGATCAGCCGTCGTGCACGTGCGCGTCGACGAGGCCGACGCGCAGCTCGAAGACGAGTTCCCCGACGGCGAGCTGCACTACCGAATCCCGCTCGACCGCGCCGAGGTCGTCGAGGCATTCACGCTCACCCAGGAGGGCGAGCGCTCCCCTCTCGCCGGCGCCGTGACGAACGTAAGGGCAGCGTCATTCCCAAGCGCCCCGCAGGCCCGCGCCGTCACGGTCACCGCAGTACGAGCGAACGGACCTACCGCCGACCGGCCCGGCCAACTCGAACGCTGACCGCACGCCGGCAGCGGCCCGCGGTGTGTCGGCCACGGCTCAGTGCGCGGCGCCGAGTTCGACGAGGAGGACGCCGCCGACGACAAGGGCGATGCCGGCGGCCATGATCCACGAAAACGGCTCGTCGAAGAGGAGCTTGGAGAGGATGGCGGTGAGGGCGACGCCGCAGGCGGCCCAGATGCCGTAGCCGACGCCGAGGGCCATCCCCGCGTCGAGGGCGAGTGCCAGCATGGTGAACGCGACGATGTAGCCGGCGATGACCGCGACGAACCAGAGCTTGCGGCCGTGGGTGGCCATGCGCAGGGAGAGGGTCGCGGCGACCTCGAAGCCGATCGCGCCGGCGAGGAACAGCCAGGCCATCAGCTCGCCGCCTGCCTCTGGCGGGCGGCGCGTTGGGAGCCGAGTTCGATAGTCAGCACGCCGAGGATGATGAGCACGATCCCGCCGACCATGATCGGGGTGAGCGGTTCACCGTAGATCAGGGTGGACAGGATCGCGGTGAGGGCGACGCCGGAGGCTCCCCAGATGCCGTAGGCGACGCCGAGCGGCACGCGCTCGCGCAGGACGAGCGCGAGGAACATGAACGCGCAGAAGAAACCGGCGACCACGAGCGCATACCAGCCCGGATGACCGAGCGCGGCTTTGAGGGAGAGCGACCCGGTGACCTCACTGAGGATCGCGCAGGCGAGGAGTATCCACTTCTTCATCATTCGACTTTCGAGAGGAGCTGGGTGGGGCCGCGACCCCTTACCGGAACTCAGACGATTCAAGCAACCTACCAAATGGTATAGTAACTCGGGCGAGGCTCGCCAGCCAAGCTCGGTGCCGGGCGATTCGAGGACGGGAGGTGCGCGGTGACGCGACCTAGCAAGCGCACCAACATCCTTGACGCCGCGCTGCGCGTCGCGGAGCGTGACGGGGTGACCGGGATCACCCTGGATGCTGTCGCGCAGGAGGCCGGGCTGACCAAGGCCGGGCTCATGTATTACTTCCCGAGCCGGGAGGCCCTGCTGTGGGGCATCCAAGAGCACTTGATCGTGTTCTGGGAGGGAGCGATGGAGGCAGCCGCCGGCAAGACGGCCGCGGAGGCGACGCCGGAGGAACGGTTGGCCGCGTACGCGCGGGTGGCGACCGAGTCGGCCGGTAGCGCCGAGCTGGCCCTGATTCTCGAGTTCTCCAAGCACGCCGGCCTCGCCGCGCAGTGGGATGGCGTCGTGGCGCGGTGGACGCCCACCGCAGAGGAGGCAGCGACCGACCCGCGTGCGTTCGCGATGTTCATCGCCCGGCTCGCCGCGGACGGGCTGTGGAGCTTCGAGTCGATGTACGACACCCGCCTGAACCCCCAGTTCCGGAGCGCCGTGGCCGAGGCCATCGCCGCCATGATCCCCGCGACCACCTCGCCCTGACCGATAACGATCGTTTCCGGTGCGGATGCCGGCGACGTCGACCAGAGCGCCGACACGCCGAGCATCGGTCAACCGAAACTCACCACCGAAACCTAGACGCACCGAAACCACCGCTGGACCGTTTTCGGTTGCTCCGGTAGAATGGTCTCAGACCCAGGAGAGGGGAGCCCCACCGTGGCTACGAAGTTCGACATCGAGGACCGCTGGCCCGAGCTGTTCGTGCAGCTCGACGAGACCCAGCGTCGCGCCGTGGTGCAGTCGCTCGCCAGCGCTTGGCACGAGGGGTGGACCCCGAACCGCGAGGACGTGGAGAACCTGACCGACGAGGCCCGCGGCGCGATCGACGCCGAGGAGTACCGCCGGCGCGCCCACGCCGCCGCGCGGCGACGGACGGTCGCCGTCGCGCGCTGATGGCGTTCGACACCTGGGAGTCGTACTTCTACCCGCCGCCCGACGAGGGCACGCTGCGCAACCTGTTCGACGAGCGCGACCCGGTGGTACTGACCAGGTTGGAGTACGTCGAGACTGCACGCCGGCAGCGCGAGCTGCTGGCCGGTCAGGTCGCCATCCCCAAGACCTACGACGCCGACCATGTGCGGGCGATCCACCGGCATCTGTTCCAGGACGTCTATGCGTGGGCGGGGGAGTTCCGCAGCGTGAACATCTCCAAGGGCGCCGGCCGCGGTTTCGGGGACGTCAAGACGGGCGAGGTCGACCAGCTCCTCGACGACGTGCGCAAGCGCGTTGCCGGCACCGATTGGGGACGGCTGGACCGCGACACGTTCGCAGAGCGAGCCGCGACGGTGTTCGCCTACCTGAACCAGGCGCACCCGTTCCGTGAGGGCAACGGACGGACCGGGAAGGTGTTCATGGAGCACGTCGCGGAGCGATCGCGCTTCACTCTCGACTTCGGCCAGGTGACCCCGGACGTGTGGAACCAGGCATCGCAGCTCAGTCGGCCCGACATGTTCTCCTACGCACCCGAGCCGGCCTCGCTCGTGCCGGTGTTCCGTGCGATCGCTGCGCCGCGCACGAGCGGGCCGTCGACGTCGGCGCCGCCTGGCCCTGGACGCTCGGCTGCGCGTGCGTCCTATCCGCGGGCTGCGACTCAGGCGACCAACCAGCCACCCCAGACAGGACCGCAGAGAGGCCCCCAGGCGCGCCACGGCGGCCCGTACATGCCGGGCCGAGGCAGCGGAACCGGACAGGGGAGGTGAGGCCGTCATGAGCAACCTCGTGGGCTACGCACGAGTCTCGAAGCGCGAGCAGAACCCCGAGGCTCAGGAGGCCGAGCTGCGTGCCGCCGGCGTCGAGCGTGTGTTCGTCGACCACGGCGAGTCAAGTCGGGTCAAGGACCGCCCGCAGTGGCTTGCGTGCCTGGACTACCTGCGTCCCGGCGACACCCTCATGGTGCGTCGCCTCGACCGCATCGCAGGCAGCGAGACGATGGCGATCCAGACCATCAACGAGCTGCACGAGCGGGGCGTGAACATCAAGAGCCTGACCGAGCCCGATATCGACACGACTACCCCGATGGGGCGCGCACTGTTCGGCATCGTCGCCGTGTTCGCGCAGCTCCGCGTCGACACCATCCGGGACAACACCAGGCGCGGCCTGGCGCACGCTCGTGCTCAGGGCCGTGTCGGCGGCCGACCGTCGGTGATGACGCCCGAGCGCATCGCGGCGGCCGTGAAGATGCGCGCCGAGGAGCACAGCGTCGCGCACATCGCGAAGGTGCTCGGAGTCGGCGCCTCGTCGGTCTCCCGAGCCCTCGCCAAGGTGGACGACGAGGCCGAGGCGACCGTCTCGCCGTAGGCGGTCCTGACCGCTCCTGCCCATCCCCCCGATAAATGCCGCCCTGCACACCACAGACCCCCGTCAAGGGTGCGGCGTAGCCGCATCACGCAGTGACGCGGAGCGCCCTTGACGGGGGTCTGTGGTGTGTGATCCTTCGGCGTCGGGGGGAGGGGGACCGTGCACCCAAGGAGGCCGTGCACGGGCCGCACTACCTCGACGCGACCGAGCAGCGGAACGGGACGGTGCGGCCTGTGTGCGGGCGGGCAGATGGGTCCCGCTGTCCACCTGTGGGCGGGTCCGGCCCCGGCGTTAGCCGGAGCCGTCCACAGGTGGTCAGGGGGCAATGTCACGCAGCGTCCTGGTCTCCCTCGACCGCGGAGCGGTCATCGCTCGGAGCAGTCGGCTCAGGAGCCGGGGGAGCGGGCCGCGAGGCCGCGGGCTTGCGCGCAGCGCGGCGGCGCGTACGAGCCTTCTTGTCAGGCTCCGGCAGGCCGATCTTGCGCAGCTCGTCGGCGGACCATCCCGCGCTCACGGCGGCGTTGTACGCCTTGACGTCGGCGCGCTCGGCGTCGCCCACCCGCTGCGCGATGCGGGCTTCCAGCTCGGCCCGCTCACGGTCGGTCTCCTCGCGCACGTCTGCGACGTGCTGACGAGCCTCGACGGCCTGGCGAATGGTGTCGATCCGATCGTCCAGTACGCGCTTGGCGCGGTCGATCGCTTCCTCTGGTGTTGGTGTCGTAGCCATGACTCCATCGTACGGAGTCGTGTTGTCTACGTCGACGTCTCGCGTCGACTGAAAAGCATCGTCGCGGCGGAGCCGCGACCGCTCCCGTCTGCCGACGTGAGCAACCCCGAATCGAGTCCCAGACGGAGCAAGCTAAAGACTTAGCACGGCTAAGTGGCTTGAATCCTCGACTTGGCGCCGCGGATCGGGCACACTAAGAGTGTGGTCCCCGCACGAGGCGGGGTCGCTGCGCTGGGCTGGAAGGCAGGTGATCTGATGAGCGAGGAGGCTCCCAAGGGTCGCCTGTTCGCGCGACGTCGCCGGGCGAACGTCGACGGTGGGCGGCAGCACCGTCACGAGGTGAAGGTGTCGCCCGAGGAAGAAGGCATGTTGCTACGTCTCGCGGAGGCGCAGCACGTGACGATCCCGCGGCTGCTCGTCGAGTCCGCGCTGGCGTCCGCGACGTCGGAGACTCCCACCGAGCGGCGCAACGCGATGGCCGAGCTGTTCGCGCTGCACCGGCTGCTCGCGGCCGTCTCGAACAACGTCAACCAGATGGCTCGTGCGACCAACGCGACCGGCGAGGTGCAGGCGGAGATGAGCGCGACGCTCGACGCCGTGCGCCGTACCGCGGTGCGCATCGACGACGCGATCGACGGGCTGAGCCTGCCATGATGCCGAACGTTGTCCGCGGCGACAGGATGGCCGGACTGCTGACGTACCTGACCGGTCCGGGACGCGCGAACGAGCACACCGAACCTCACCTTGTCGCCGGTGACGAGGCGATGATGGCGTGGCACGACGACGACGAGCTAGGCCGCGATTCGGCACTGGCGATCGCGCGTCACCTCGACCGCCCGCGTACCGCGTACGACGTGGACGTCAAGGGCGGCCACGTGTGGCACTGCTCGCTGTCTCTGCGAGCCGACGAGGGCGCCCTGACCGACGAGCAGTGGGGAGCGATCGCCCGCGACTTCATCACCGCGATGGAGTTCGATGACAACGAGGGCACGAAGGCTCCGTGCCGGTGGGTTGCCGTGCGACATGGTGTGTCGAAGAACGGGAACGACCACATCCACATCGCGGTGAATCTGGTGCGCGAGGACGGCACCAAGGCGTCGACGCACCACGACTTTCGACGCGCTCAGACAGCCGCTCGTGCACTCGAAGCTCGGTATGGGTTGGAGGAGTTGGAGTCGGTGCGCGCGGAGCGCTCGACGCGCGGGTACAACCCGGCCGAGCGCGAGGCGCAGGCACGTGCCCGTGCCCGCGCGAAGTACGAGCGCACGCGCACCAAGCAGGGCACCGAGATGCCGGCGTGGGAGCACCTGGAAGGAGCGGACCGGCAGGCGCGGATCGCGTCGGAGCTGCGCACCGACCAGCCGCGCTACCTGCTCGCATTGAAGGTTCGCGGCTGCGCGACAGCGGCACAGGACGAGGCCGAGTTCGTGCGCCGGCTGCGGCGCGAAGGACTCATCGTTCGACCGCGGTTCGCGGACGGTCGCACCGACGTCATCACCGGCTTCTCGGTGGCCGAGCGGCCCGAGGCCGGGGAACGCCCGATCTGGTACGGCGGTGGTCAGCTCGGCCGCGACCTGGCGCTGCCTCGACTGCGCGACGGATGGCCGGACACGCCCAGCGGAGCGAGCGAGGCGGCCGCGGAGTGGAACGCGGCGAAGCGAGGCCGGCGCGTCGTCGCACCGGGACGTGAGACGGCCGAGCCTGACCCCGAGCTGTGGGACCGGCGCAACGAGGAGCTGCGCGCCCTCGTCGATCGCCTGCGGGGCGTCGACGTCGACGACCGCGACACCTGGGCGACGGTGGCGAGGCAGACCGCGGGCGCTCTGGCCGCGTGGTCGAACGCGACCGAGGAGACGCCCGGCGACCTCGCCGCGGCGGCCGACGCGCTGTCGCGCTCGGCGCAGACGCACGAGCGGACCGTACGCCCGCACAAGGCGGGCACGGTCGCCATCTCCGGGGCGGCGATGCTGCTCGCCAGCGCAGCGCGCGGCGGTCAGGGGACCGTGGCGCAAGCGGTCATGGTGCGGCAGCTCCTCCGGCTGACACAGGCCGTCTACGACGCCTCAGTGGCCGCCGGCCAGGCACGGCAGGCGAGGCTCCTCGCCGAGGACACCCGTGCGCGGCTCGTGCGGCTACGTGAGGCCCTGCCGGCACCTGCCGCGGTGGGCGCGGCCACGCCGGCGGGCACGCCGTCGACGAGCCCGAAGCTCGACCCGGAGGCACAGGCCGTGCTCGACCGGCTACGCGCTGGGCAGGCGCACGACGCGACGCGCGCAGCGTCGCCGCTGCCCTCGAAGATCGAGCCAGCCAAGCGTGCAGAGACGATACGACCGGGCGCAGATCGCGGACCGGAACGATAGGAAGGAGGGCCGGTCATGGCCGAGGAAACCGACGGCATCGAGGAAGCGTTCGAAGGCCAACTACGGGTGCTGGTCACCGCTGCCGGACAGGTGGGGGAACGACTCGCGCGCGCCCGCGAGGAGGCGCTTCGCAACGCACAGGCGCGCAGCGAGCAGGAGCACCGCGAGCTGCAATCGCGCATCGAGGCCGAGCGGCGCGCCGCCCGCGTCGAGATGGCGAACGTGCACCGCTCGGACTGGTGGGACCGTGCGACACCCGAGCAGATCGGGCGCACCTACCAGGTGGCCCGTGCGTGGTCCCAGGAGGACCCCGAGGCGGTTCGTGCCGAACAGCGGGTGCGTGACGAGGTGCGCGCACGGTACGGCATCGAGGTCAACGACGCCGGGGCCGACCCGGAGGCGGTACGCCAGCGCATCCGGCTCGAACTGGATCGCGCCGAGCGCGACCGCGCGGGCGGGGATGCAGAACGGGGACGCTCCGCGGCCGAGCAGGCCGAGGCACAGCGGCTCCTCGCGCAGGCCAACCAGGAGGACCAGCGTGCCGAGGAGGCCAGGGCAGCGGCCGAGCACGAGCCGGACCCCGAGGAGCGGGCACGCGCGGCCGCCGAGGCCGAGCAGCGCGGAGCGACGGCGGACCGGGCACGGGAGGACGGGCGCACCCTGTACGACAGCGCCGAGCGGCGCGAGGGCACCGCACGCGACCTCGAAGCCAAGGGCATCAACCGGGAGGCGGTGGCCACCAGGATGCGCGCCGACGTCAGCCAGGCCAAGCCGGCGACCGAGGCCGTCAAGGCCGGTGCCGCGGCTCGCACACCCAAGGCTCGGAAAACTCGAGGACGGGCCGCGCAGGTGCAGCGCACCGGGCTCGATCGGTGACCGCCGGGCGTCACGCACAGCAGAGAGGGACCGCCACCCCACGGGGTGCGGTCCCTCTCGTGAGTGGAGGTCAGTGCGCGTCGTCGACGGGCGGCTCGTCCGTCTCCTCGCGTACGTCGGGGAACATGCCCTCCGGCGGTGCCACGTAGGGCAGCGGCTCGCCCCGCTTGGACGTGTTCTCCTCGCCCTCCGTCGCGGTGGCGAACGGGCCGTCAGGGTCCATCAGCACCGCCATGTGGTGGTCTGCGTGATCGCGCCACCACACGCTCATCCCGGTGGCCGCGTCCTGGCGCAGGTGCTCCCACGATCGCCACAGAGCTTCGAGACGAATCACTGCCTCGTCGTGCTCCCACCACCGGCCGGCCCAGCACCGATGCCGGCCGTCGATGCGCCGGCGGTAGACGTTGCGCAGGTACTCGCGTACGAACTCGTCGACGCTGCCGTAGTACAGCTCCGGGGCCGGCTCGGCGTCCTCTGGCCCCTCGACGTGCGCGGCGATCGCCGCGGCCGCCGCCTCGTCGGCGCGCCGGCGGATCGCTTCGCGCACCTCCGGGGTCATGAGCTTCTTGACGGCCTCGTGCGCCGCGGTCGAGACCTCTTTGCCGACCGCGGACTGCACCGCGGCGTCGACGAGGTGCCCGGCCAGCGATCGCACGTCGACACCGAACGTCGGCCCGTCGGGCTCGTCGACGTCGATCGGCTGCGCCTCGACGCCTTCCAGCTCGTCGTCTCCCCAATCGCTCACGAGGGTGCTCCTTCCGTCGACAGGGCCGCCTCGACGGCCGCCAGCTCGCTTTGAGCCTCGCGGATCGTGCGCTCGGCCTTCGGGTCGTGCGCAGCGATCGAGGCCGTCACTGCGTCAGCGTGCGGGCCGGTCATCCACGGCACCGTACGGATGAGCGTCGGCCGAGAGCCGGAGGACAGGACGACGGCGCGGCCCTTCGGCATCGCCGCCAGGTCCGCGACGTCGAGGATGCGCTCACGGTGGAGCTGCTGGGAGACGGTGCGGTGGCCACGGCCGTAGGAGGTCGAGGAGGACAGCCGGTCGTAGTCACCGATGACCTTCGACAGGTGCTCCAA
This sequence comes from Miniimonas sp. S16, assembly GCF_057748195.1. Lineage (NCBI taxonomy): Bacteria > Bacillati > Actinomycetota > Actinomycetes > Micrococcales > Beutenbergiaceae > Miniimonas > Miniimonas sp. S16. Next base: position 24,876 of record NZ_JBYLFS010000003.1, read on the forward strand.
GAAGGCGTCCTCGTCGACGCCACCGCCGTAGACCTTGACGTTCGACGCCGACCAGAGCTTGCGCATCCCGGACTCGCCCCACACCTCGACGCCCTGGGACCAGGACTGCAAGATCGTCATCAGGACGATGCCCCGGCTGCCGTAGTGGGAGTACAGGTCGGGAAGTGCGCGCCACCGGCACACGTTGGCCGCCTCGTCGAGGACCCCGAGCAGCGGGGTCCTCAGCCGGCCGCCGGCGGAGCGTGAGGCCAGCTCCTCCGCTGCCTCGACGACGGCGACGGTGAGCGCCGTCACGAGCGGGCCGGCGGTGCCGCGGCCCTCCTTGGACAGCGAGTAGAGCGTGCCGCCGTCGGCACGCACGAAGTCCTCCGGGCTGAACTGCTTGCGCGGGTCCGCGGCGCCCTGGGGCGTCACCCAGCGCGCCACCTGACGATTCGTCAGGCAGGACGCCATCTGCATGGCCGTGCCGAAGATGCCCCCGCGCTGCTTCTCCGGGGCGGAGACGACGCCGGCGACCTGATCGGCCGTGAGCGCGAAGTCGTGCTCACGCAGAATGTCGACGGCGGTCTCGTCGGTCGGGCGCGTCAGCCACGTGTAGACGTCGGTGATCGGCCGATGATCGAGCGCGGCGGCGAGCAGGAGGCCGGCCAAGAGGTCTTGGCCGGCCGGGTCGAAGTAGGCATCGGTCTTGGCGCCAGGATCGCGGCTGCCCGACGCGAAGTGCTCGGCCAGGCGCGCGGCCTTCACCTCGTCGGTGACGTAGGAGAGCGGGTTCCACCACCAGGTAGGTTCTTCGAGCGCGATCGCCTGCGGGTCGAACGCCCACACCGGGCCGGCGGCGGCCCGCACGTCCCTGGTCGCGTCGACGACGTCGCGCTTGTTCGAGGTCACCAGCACGGAGCCCGGCGCGTCCAGGATCGCCGGCACCGCCCGCGAGGTGGTCTTGCCGGTGCGCGGACCCCAGATATCGATGTGCATGTCCTCCCACGAGCCGTAGAGCTGCTGGCCGGCGGCGACCGTCCGTCCGATCGGCACGCCCGGCGCGCCACTGACCCCGAGCCGTTCCGCCTTCGCCGTCACGCTCTTGCGGCTCAGGTCCTCGACGTCGCGGCCGCGACCCATGTAGGAGGCGGCGCGGTCGACGCGGGAGCGGCGCCGGCGCATGCGCCGCAGCGCCAGGCCGATCAGCACACCGAGCGCCAGGAGCAGCGCTCCCATGACGCCGAGGACCCACCAGCCGGCAGCACCAGGCCACGTCAGGTCGCCACCGAGGAGCCCGAACAGGACCGAGAACGGGTCGGCGGGCACCTCAGTGCCCGTGCCGGCGAAGCGGTGCCCGAGGTGCATCGCGGCGTAGACCGAGCCGACGACGACCACCACGAGCACGACGGCGATCCAGACCAGGACCGCCTCAGCAGAGAGGCCGCCGGGGTCCCGGCGGCGGTTGTTCGGGGTGCTCATGTGCTCGCTCCTTCGACGGCCCGCAGCGCGCGACGGCCCACGCGAGACTGCTCGTGCCACAGCTTGTTGGTGTCGTTGATCGACAGCTCCGTGGCGGTGAGCTGCACGTTGACGGGGATGCCGGGGCGGCCGCCGACCTTGACGAGGAACTTGCCCCGTCCCGGCGGTTCGGCCTCGCGGCCGGTCGAGGGGTCCCAGGCCGGCGGGTCCTGCCAGCCGATCAGCAGCTCTTGCTCGGCCTGGGAGAAGGGCACCGCGGCGCTCAACTGAGGCATCTCGGCCGAGGGCAGTCCGCCGCAGATCACCATGCCGGACCGCTCGACGAAGCCGCGGGCCTTCATGCGGTCCTCCTCGCTGGACAGCGCGAGCAGGTCGCTCATCGTGTGCGAGATCATCGCCATGCCGACACCGCGCTGCCGGTTCAGTCGCGTCAGCGCGTCGACGCGATCGACCATGCCGCGCCCGGCGCGCAGCGCGCGCCACAGCTCGTCGAGGATCACGAAGTAGTGCCGGCGCGGTTCCAGACCCGCGTCCGCGAGAGCGTTCGCGACGTTCACCGTGCCGAAGCCGGCTGACCAGCACGCGAGCAGAGTCGCTGCCTGTAGGTCCATCTCGGAGTCGTCGATCGCGCTCACGTCGTAGACCACCGGGGCGTCCCGGCGCATCGGGTTGGTGGTCTGGCGTGCGAACGTCTCTCCGAGTCGCCCACCGCCCACCAGGCCGATGAGGGAGGCTTCCAGGTCCTCCGTGATCGCCTTGTAGCGAGCATCGTCGCCGCGGTCGAGAGCGACGGCGCGCACCTCCGGGGGACCGTCCTGGATCACGCGCAGCAGATCGCCCAGCACGGGCACGCCGTGGTGGTGCTCGTCGAGATGCTTCAACGCCCGGTCGATGATCGTCTCCTCACGATCGGTCGGCGGGGTCGATCGCAGGATCGTCAGGAGCGCCGACACCATCGTGTGCCGGCGCCCGTGAGCGTCCGCGAGGACCTGCGAGGCCTCCTTCTCGAAGCCCGCCTCGCGCAGCCGCGCGGCGGCCTCCGTCGCCTCGCCGGGGTCGAGAATGTTCAGGTAGCCCCGGCCGCGGCCGAGCGTGATGACCTGGCCGCCCAGCGCCTCGATGAGGTCGACGTAATCGGGCTTCAGATCGCCCAGCACCAGCGGCATCACGCCGTAGCCGGCGAGCCCTGTCGCCATGCGCCGCACGATCGTCGACTTGCCCAGGCCCGGCTTGCCGAGCACGAACGCCGACGGGTTGGAGATGAGCTTCGCGCGCTGGAACCACGAGATGGGATCGCAGCACAGCGTCGCGCCGGTGTGAATGTGCCGACCGAGGGGCACCCCGACCATCGGGGTGCCCGTACCGATCGAGAACGGCCACATGCCGCACACCTGCACCGTCGTGCCGCGCCACTCGTCGGCCTGCTGGACGTAGGTCGAGGTGCCCCGGCCGCGGCCCAGCCACCCACGCATCGGCGGCCGCTGCGGACGCAGCTCGCGCGGCTGTTCGACCTTCGCGCTCCCACGCTTCTGACGCGATCGCTTCCCGCTCACAGCTTCTCCCTCAGCTCGGCCGGGACCTTGATGTGCTTGGGCAGCACCAGGCCCAGCGGCAAGGCCGCGGCGAACGCGCTGTCCTGGCTCCCGTAGACGGGACGCAGGCGCAGGCGAGCGGTCGCCGCGAGGTTGTCGATCGCCGCCCGAGCGTCGGCCTGCTTGGACAGGTCCATCACCGTGGCGGTCACGAGCATCCCGAACTGCACCAGGCCCGCGCCGGAGGCCTCCTCCTGCGCGGTGGCCGACGCGGCGCGCACGGCCAGGCTGTCGCGCGCGGCCGGCTTGCTCGTCGAGGTGACCCGGAACTCGGCGGCGCGCAGATCCGCCTCGACGATCGCGGCCGCCTTCGCGGCGTCGATCGGCCGGTACAGCAGCGTGATGCGCTTGCGCGCGATATCGCGGTGCGGTGCCAGGAGCCGCGCCAGGACGCCGCTCTGCACGTTGCCACGGGGTGCCTGCGTCATGGCCCAGGTGCACGAGGTCCCGGAGTCGTGACGGTAGCGGTCCCAGGACGCCTGAGCCGCGGAGGGGCCGACGTCGGTCCAGAACACCTCCGGTGTCTCACCCGCGGCGTGCGCCTCGTCGATGAGCACCGCGGCGGCCGGGTCGTAGGCGACCCGCACCACCTCGCACAGCTCCTGAGCGGACAGGGGATGCGCGGCGCCCGCGCCGGTGGCTTGCAGACCGGCGGTCAGCCCAGGCAGCCGGGCCGCGAGCTCGCGGCCCATCTCGTCGGGCTTGCGCTTCTTGCTGCCGGACCGCTGCGCGGCGGAGAACGTGATCGCCACGAACGCCTTCACGGTCGACGAGCCGGCCGGGTACGAGCCCACCACGTCGGCCAGCATGGCCTTCGAGAACGGCGGTGCGTCCTCGTCGACGTTGTGCTCGACCTCGCGGCGCAGCCGCGTGCCCGAGTCCGGCGCGGTCTCGATCGTGACCGACGCCGCCTCGACGCCGGGCTCGTCGCCCAGGTTCGCGAGCCAGTGGCCCCAATCGGCCACCCACACGTCGATCTGCTCCTGGTCGACCAGCGCCGCGCCGTCGGGCTCGGTGCCGATCACCACGCTGTAGGAGCCCGTGGCGGGCGTGTAGAGCAGCGCGAACGGACGCCCGTAGGAGTCCTGCCACTCACTGAGCCGGGTCGGCGCTGCGAGACCGGGGAGCTGATACGTCCCCCACAGGGCGCGGCCCAGCGGCCCCGAGCGGTAGACGTTCGACCCGCGCGAGCGTGAGGACCACCACGCGATCCGCGCGCCGCCACGGCTGATGACGTTCTTGCCGTGCGAGTCCTTGGTCAGGACCGCCAGCATCACCGCGCCGAGGACGGCCGCGAGGATGACCGCTTCAAGCAGGCCGGCGATCATCACCGTCATGACGACGGCGATGAGCCCTGCCAGGAGCAGCGCGGTCCCGATCGATCCGAGGCCGAGGATGCCCGGTGACGTGGGTCGTCGCCAGTTTCCGTAGGTCCGAGGACCCCTGTTCGTGTCAACGGCTGCCATCAGGACCGCCCCCTTCACCTGTCGATTGCTCACCGAGACTCTGGGCCGCTCCCGCGGCCGCCTGCCCGGCCTTCTTGCCTGCTTCGAGTGCCGCCCCGGCGGCGATGCCGACCGGGCCTGCGGCCGCTCCTGCTGCCGCCGCGCCACCGCCGGCGGCCGCGC